>CAYSLJ010000085.1:0-19214 GCA_964431735.1 uncultured Synergistia bacterium
CTGCCCCATCCACTATCCCACTATACAATTCGTGGGCTTTCCCCGGAATCGTAAAAACCATATTACCTCAATATATATTCATATATCACCCAGGGCATCCAGAGCACAGGTTCTGCTTCGACATCATTCCTCATAGTATATTCCGATGCCCGTAATGCTTCTTCATATAATTCTATCAATCCGTTACTATTAAATCTGATATTCAATCTATCTCTGTACTCAGCTTCAAGTCTGTTACAGATAAAAGAATGAAAACTTCCCGAATCATATCCGAGAATTTCAAAGCCAAGTTCTTTCGAAGTCTCCATATATTTACGGGATGACAAAATTTCATAAACTCCCGGTTTTCCGTATCCGTGAAGAGGTTTCTCCTTATATAAAAATTTATCTGCATATTCTTTCGAAAGGCCTATGGCAAGTAACTTTATATGTCCCATATGCTTCAGGTATTTAGTATAAAATTCCCTGGCCGTATTTATATCAAAAAATACATTGGGCCACCCGAATCTGTTTGAATTAAAAAGTAAATCCACATATCTTTGCAGTTCAAAAAAACCGCCATTGTCAAGATTTAACTCCTCTTTAACCTGTTCAATCTCTTCTTCACTGTTTTTCACCTGGCTTAAAGCCCATATACCGGGATAAATATTACAGATACAGCTACTGATTGAAAAAATCCTGGAAGGTAAAATGTCTTTATTCATGGGTTCCTGAATTTCATAACCTTTTACAAGGTAATAACCTCCCAGATAATAGTTATGTTTCTCTTTCATAATTTCTCCTTTTTTAATTACCGTCATAGGTAACGCGTAACGCAATAATTATATATGGAACAGCATATAGCTCTTAACGCATCAGACAAATTGTTGAGAGTTAATGGTTGAAAATTGAGAATTGAAATTAACTTTAAGCTCTCAACTCTCAGCTCTTAACCATATAAATGAAACAATTACGTTACTCTGAATGTAACAGTTACACTGAAACTCTCATTCTTAGCATTTATTTCCTGAAATTTTCTTAATATTTCTCTCGCTTCTTCCGTATTGGGTTTTATTTCTATATTTAATTTCATTACTTCCGAAGAAATTATATCTTTCTCAAAAGAAACTATCTTTTGAGTGTCCTTCGGTACTTCTGGACAGGAAATATTTTCTTTCTCCATAGATATAAAACGTTCAATATCAATAGATTTTCCACTTTTTTTCCCTTCATCGACTTTTGGCGGCCTGTCAAATATGGGATTGGCTTTTACAACAACAATATCCTTTTCATCCAGACTTTCTGCAAGGTCATGTTTTATAATCTCTTCACCCATTATTCTCCTGACAGCTTTTTCCATCTGTGATTTTGTATAATCATCTGTTTCTACATTAATGGCCTCTTCAAGTTCTTTAATCGAAGATTCTCTTTTCAAAGAACTGATAGCAGAAGCAGCGGCTCCTCTTACAAATTTACTCTGATCCATAAGAGAATTAAGTAAAGCTCTTTCTGCATCAGGGGATTTGTAAACTGCCAGTGCCCAGCAGGCTCTCACCTTTATCTCTTCCCTGCTATCCTGCAATGCACGAATACATTCTGAAACCTTCTTAAAATTATATGTTTTACCGATTTTCATTTTTAATAATATTATAAAGGTTACCACTATAAAAACTACGATAGCTAAGGCAGCAATACGCCAGTAAAACGGTATCTGATTTACTAAAGACATCAGATCAGGTTCATGTATTCCTGTTGACGATAATAAAAATAACATAGTTTGTTCAACTTTCTTTTAGTGAGTATTGAGTGGTGAGTAGTGAGTAGAATATAGCACAGTCACTCACTATTCACTACTCAATACTCACTCATTAATTATGAATTGTTATGAAACTAAATATAATATAACCTGGTCACCATTCACAATTTTCATATAATTATTCTATAGATTTTTGTTAACAAAATTTTAACAAATTAACTGATAAGAATCAAGGGAAATATGATATAATTTATGCGTATAGTTGTATATATAAAAGCCTTCAAAACAGATAAAGAAGCCTAATGACAGGAGGAAATTAAATGAAAAGCATTTCCCAGGCGACTACAAGTCAATATCTGGCAGCCCTGAGGAATCTTAACCAGGATAATAAATATCAGGCAACACCGAAAATGGAAAGAAGCCCTTCTGATAGAACATCAGAAGATACAGTCGTATTGTCTGAAAAATCACGGAGTTCAGAAGATGATAATTTCATAAGTGTAATAATATCCACAGATAATCCTCAAAAAAAGGAAGCACTGTTAAGTGCCAATGCCAGGATGAAATCAGAGCATAAAATCCCCAGAAAAGTAAGGGTAGACAGAACACTTGGAGGCGGGGAATTTATAGCGAAGGTAGATAAAAAAACCATTAAAAATCTTGAATCTGCAGGTTTCAAAGTAATAGAAGATGCCCAGGATTTTGTCCTTCCTATTTTTCCTAACAGAGTTCAATGTAAATCAAAGGAAGAAAAAACTATACCCTCTGTTACAAAAGAAGCAAAACAGTCAGGTAATCAGTTAGTTAATAATGTAACAAAACTTGCCATTAACGCTACAACCGATATAGATAATCTGACAGCTACAGGAAGAGGTGTATCTATTGCCATACTGGATACAGGCATAGCCCCCCATCCTGATATAAAAGATAAAATAATAGCCTTTAAAGATTTTGTAAATGATAAAGAAGGTCCCTATGATGATAACGGTCATGGAACACATGTAGCAGGTGATGCAGCAGGTACAGGCGCAACGTCTCAGGGAAAATATAAAGGAACTGCTCCCGATGCCCACATAGTAGGGGTAAAAGTATTGAATTCCGATGGAGGAGCAAAGGTATCAAATATAGTTGAAGGTATAGACTGGGTAATTGAGAACAGAGACAAATATAATATAAGAGTTATAAATATGTCTATAGGTGTTCCTTCGCCGGGACATCAATTTGATCCTATAGATAAAGCTGTAGAGAGAGCTGCAAGTGCAGGTATAGTTGTAGTTGCCGCTGCTGGAAATGAAGGGCCTAAAATGGGAACTATCGGAGGAGCGCCCGGTAACAGTCCCTTTGCTTTAACAGTAGGAGCAGTAGATGATAAAAATACTGTAGACAAAAGTGATGATGAAATAGCACCTTTTTCAAGCAGAGGTCCCACTATAGACGGAATAGCGAAACCTGATCTGGTAGCACCCGGAACAAATATAATCTCTCTTAATATCTCAGGAAGCCAGATTGACAAAATAGCAAGATCAGTAAAATATTTAAAGGAATTACCGGATGAAAAACTCAAAGAACTTCCGAAAGAACTCTTTGAAGGCCTCGGCCTTAATCCGGCTGTAAAGGAAAAAACACCCGGAGAAATAAGGAAGTATCTTGAAAAGAACCTTCCCAACATTAACTATGTAGATGAATATTATGTAGGTATGCCGGGTACATCTATGGCTGCTCCCATAACAGCCGGAATTGTGGCAGATATGCTGGAGACGAACCCTCAGTTATCACCTGCCCAGGTAAAGGATATATTAACAAAATCAGCAGATGATATGGGACTGCAGAAAGCGTCTCAGGGAGCGGGAGTTATAGATCCTCCTGAGGCTCTTTACAAAGCATCTAACCTGAGGGGAGAACTGCCTGAATCTTTTATATCACTGAGAGATAATTTCATTGCTTCAACCAGAAATGATATATTTTATATAAGCGGTTCTGCAGGAGGAAGCAGGGTAAAAACTTAACGGTGACCGGTGAACAGTGACCGAAACTTTAATTTTTATTATGTTGCATGGCTCACTGTTCACTGTTCACTAAAAATCTATTCTGATTTATAATCTTCTCCTAATTTTTTGACTATCTCAAGAGCCTTTCTTATAGAATCATAATCACTGTCTTTTGCCTCTACATATCCGTCTACTTTAATTTTTTCTGCCAGTATTTTAGTCTCTTCTGTTTTTCCTATAGTCAGAAAAACATCCAGTAATTTCTTTGCAATTTCAGGATCGAACTTTTTAGATATAAGAATAGGTCCCATAGGAATTGGAGCTGAAGTCTTCAATATTTTAAGTTCCTCTGTTTTGTCATTCTTTTCTTTAACAAAAGCATAATCAAATATACCTGCGCCATCTATATATTTTTGATAGACCCCTTCGAGAGAAGAATCATGACCTCCAGAATATGTTACCTTTGAAAAAAATTTCAGTGATTTAACACCTTCTTCTGAAAGCATAGCCCTGGGGAAAAGATATCCTGACGTAGAATCTCTGTCAGTAAATGCAAAATTTTTACCTTTAAGTCCTGCAATATCATTAATACCACTGTCTTTGCGAACGATTATTACACTGGTATAAAATGGCTGACCGTTAGCGGTAGGTTTTACAAGGGGAAGTGCTCCTGCTTTTTTATGGGCCTCTACATATATAAGTGGCCCTGCATAACAGAAATCAACTTCTTTACTGGAAAGGGCTTCTATTATTTCATGATATGATTTTTTTATAGTTACATCTACAGGTATGCCTGTTTCCTGAGTAATATAATCGGCCAGCATGGACCATCCTTCTAACATTTTAAGCCTGTTATCCATAGGTATTGAAGCAAATACAAGAGGTTTCATTGCAGGATTAACAGTAGGCTCTGGGGGAGCAGTAGGTACAGGTGTAGATTCCGGTGGAGATACGAACTGGCATCCGGTAATAAAAATTATTAGAAGAAGTGATATATAAATAATTTTTTGCACAGAATAATCCTTCCTAACATGGGAAAATAATACCAGAATCTTTTACTTCAAGAAATTTTTCGAAAGAAAATCTGTAAAGTCTGGCAGGTCTGTGAAGAGTCTTCATTATCTTCTTACCTGTATCTTCCAGTATATTGAGGGAGAGTATTTTCTTCCTGAAATTTCTCTTATCCAGTGTTTTATCCAGAATAACCTCGTAAACCTTCTGAAGTTCACTGAGAGTAAATTCTTCCGGCAAAAGCTGAAATCCTGCAGATGTATACTCAAGTTTATATCTCAATCTTGTAATGGCATAATCCATAATCTTACTGTGGTCAAAAGCAAGAGAAGGTAATTCTTTTGTCGAATACCATCTGACTTCTTCTGCATCTGTAGATGCGTAAAGTTCAAGTTTTTCACTGTTTATAAGTGCAAAATAGGCCACAGTAATAACCCGTGTACGGGGGTCTCTCCCTGGATCACCAAAGGTGTATAATTGCTCCAGATATACATCTAAAACACCTGTTTCTTCTTTTAACTCTCTGAAAGCTGCTTCTTCAAGAGATTCGTCTATTTTAACAAACCCGCCGGGAATTGCCCAGAAATTCTGATAGGGAGGTAATTTTCTCTTTATCAACAGAACCTTCAAATCATTATCTCTGATTGTAAAAATAACTATATCTACAGTAACAGATGGTCGTTCATATTTAGAAGGATCGTAATCTTTAATGTTGTCTTCCATATTAATTACTCCTTTATATAATCGTGACCCGTGACGCGTGACCCGTGACGGGAGATTTGCTTTAATGAGTATTGATTAGTGAGTAAATTTTATCAACTCACCACTCACTGCTCACTGATTGCACTTCTTAAAAGTACTAACTGATTGTTGCTCCCGGCTCAATATCCTTTGCAACTGATAAAACAGTGAGTTTATCACCGATAGAAGCGGCAAGTATCATACCATTCGATTCTACATTCATAAGTTTTACAGGAGCAAGATTTGCCACAACAATCACAGTCTGTCCGACCAGTTCTTCAGGTTTATAATGCTGTGCCATACCTGCAACGACCTGACGTTTTTCAAAACCCAGGTCCAGAAGAACCTTCAATAATTTTTTAGATTTCGGAACCTGTTCTACCGTAAGAACTTTAGCCACACGAAAATCGAGTTTTGCAAAATCATCATACGTTATCGTCTCTTTAAGAGGCCCATATTCAAGAGCCGGTTTTCCCTTTTCTTTCTGTATTTGCATAAATTCTTCTTTCATCTTCTCCATTTCACCTTCTATTATCTTATCATCAATTTTGGCAAAGAGTACTACAGGCTTCCCGATTGTCATACCGGGTGCCAGTTCTTTTTCTGCAATATTCTGCCATCTTTCCTTTTCAAGGTCTGTAATGTAGCCAATCATAGACCAGAGTTTTTTACTGCTCTCAGGCATAAAGGGGAAAGATATAACAGAAAGCACAGAAAGAAGCTTTGCACAGACATACATAGTAGTGCCACAGTCTGACAGATTATCCTTCCTGGATTTCCACGGAGCCTTATCATTATAATACCTGTTACCCTTTCGGGCCAGTTCCATAAGTTCATGAGAGGCCTGACGGTTTTTAAAATTCAGGAGACATTCTTCTATGATAGCGGGAGTTTTCTTTATTTCTTCCATCATATTCACATCTATATCTGCCATATTACCGGGAGCAGGAATCTTTCCGTCAAAATATTTTTCGATAAATGTAAGGACTCTATGAACAAGATTCCCGTACGTATCTGCAAGATGATCATTATTTCTGCTCTGAAAATCCTTCCATGTAAATTCTGTATCCCTGTTTTCCGGGCTGTTGCTTATAATGGCATAACGAATTACATCAGCAGGATATTTCTGGAAGAAATCATCGACTGATATATACCAGCCCTCGCTTTTTGAGAACTGTTTCCCTTCAAGATTATAAAATTCGTTGGCAGGAACATTCCATGGCATAACAAGAGGCTTGTCCTGGCCCATAATCATGGCAGGCCATACAACACAGTGGAAAGATATATTATCTTTTCCGATAAAATGTACAAGTTTACACTCTTTATCGTACCAGTAATCTTTCCATTTTTCAGGATTTTCCTGTTTTTCCGCCCATTCCATCGTGGAAGATATATATCCTATAGGCGCATCAAACCATACATAAAGAACTTTACCCTGTGCATTTTCAAGGGGCACCGGAACACCCCAGCCAAGATCTCTTGTAATAGGCCTTTCTTCAAGACCATTTTTTATCATATTACCTATAAAATGTCTGACATTTTCTTTCCACTCTTTATGGGAATCAAGCCATGCAAGGAGTTTTTCAGAAAGTAATTGAAGCTGTAAAAACCAGTGTTCTGTCTCTTTTATTTCAGGTTGTTCATTACAGACTTTACATTTAGGCTCTCCTAACTCCATAGCTTCAAGCCATTTCCCGCATTTACCGCATTCATCTCCTCTTGCGCCTTCATATCCGCAGGCAGGACATATACCCATAACATACCTGTCTGCAAGAAAACGATTACAGGATTTACAGAAGAGCTGTTTTGTAACATGAGATTTTACATAACCGTTATTATAGAGATCCATGAAAAATTCCTGTGATAACTTATAATGATGTTTCATGGAAGTACGGGAAAAATTATCAAATTTTATATTGAAATTATCAAAAATAGTCTTTATAACATTATGATATTTATCTACATGCTCCTGAGGTGTTGTTTTTTCTTTTTCTGCCGAAATGGTGATTGCCACACCATGTTCGTCTGTGCCGCATATATAAATAATATCGGCTCCCCTCATACGCTGAAATCTTACATATATATCTGCAGGGAGATATGCTCCTGCAATATGTCCGAAATGTATGGGGCCGTTTGCATAAGGCAATGCACTTGTTACAAGATATTTTTCTTTATTCATACAAGAAAACTCCTAACTTCAATGATTAACAGTGTAAACCTGGAAAGATAAAACGTTTATATGAGAATCGTAACACGTTACGGGAGGAAGAAATTCTCATACTTCGTTGTGACCGAACAGGTCATAGTTGTTACACAGTCTATAAAAATTTAGTTTCTATAAATAACTTGACAAATGTCACTTTTAATAAAATAGCAATTAACTATTAGTTTCAGCTAATAGCTAATACTGCTCCAGATAAATTCGTACCCATTTTATCAAAGCAGGTAATATGACAATGTCAAAATAATTACCAGATTATATTATCACAAATAGAAAGTACTTTCAATTTATTGATTATGTTTTTTTATGACACATAGATTTACTTTTACCGGGAACTGCATTTTCAAACGTAATCCAATCACTTAAGAAAAGCAAGAGCTCTGTTAGTATTTCCATCCATAATTACAGACATATACATATTATCGTTAATTTCTTTAATAGAAATAACTCTGACTGTATTGCTAAAATATTCATATTCAGGAAGCATTTCTACAAGTTTATTCTGTGATTTCAATAAAAAATCCTCATTAAAAATAGTTTTATCATGATCTGGATAAAGAGGTAAATAATAAATATCTGCCTCTACAAGATCCTGAAAAAAATGAGTTCCGAAAGACAGTTCAGGTACATAATTACCATAATTTCTTGCTATTTCAATTAACATGACAGTATTATTCACATCACAGTATGTAACACTTACACCAAGTTTAATATCTCCTCTACTTCCCCACCTTCCGGGCCCCATGAGAATAAATTTTCTTTTTGGAAGTATTGCATTCAACCTGCCCACTATTTTTGCCACAGTTCTCATATCTTCCATAGATTCCAGGGAGCCATAAGCCAGGGGATCTATATAAACAACATATTCAACATCTTCTATACTGGCATTTGTAACATATCTCGTTGCTGAAAATATCTTATCTTCATCAGGAATATTATCCGGTATAATAATATTATTACCTGCCATTCTGCCCTGTCCCTGGGGACGGCACTGCAGTATATAGAGGTCATGACCATCAGAAGCAAATTCTACATCTACAGGGAAATTAAATTCTTCTTTTAAAATTTCCAGGATTTTCTTTATCTGTTTTAAAAAAGGTGTTTTTTCAATAAGCCCCTGGAACGTAACTGTAAAGTCAGTGTCGTCAATATCAAAGAGACCGAGAGGGCTCATAAGATATCCGCTTTTATCTATAGAAATCATATGTTTGAGACCCTGGATATGATTTCCTGCTTCCTGAACCAGATATTTCACAGGTAATGTTTCAAATTTATTTGTTTCAAGATTCAAAACATCCATATAGTTCTGAGAATATCTTTTTACATTCTCATAGGATACATTTACTTTTATGGAAGGATTTCCGGGAGAAATAATAAAAGGATAATCATTTGTAACCCTGTCTACTGCTCTTGTACCAAGGCCCATAACAAGTCTTACCGCTCCGTCTTCTCTTCTGATTCTCGGAGACCATCGAAATTCATTGTAAGTAAAAGCCACACCTGCAAAGGTAGGGAAAAAATATTTGCCTGCTTTTGTACCTACTACTTCCTGTATAAGTATACCCATTTCCTCATTAAAATCCAGTAATCCTTTTTCTCTTCTGTATTGTATGGGATCAGGGCCATAGGTGCTGGCATAAACCTCTGCTATGGCATCAATCATATCATTCAATCTTTCTGCTCTCGGTCCCTGATTGGGAAGGAAAAGACTCTTATATTTTCCTGCAAAAGTAGCTTCAAAACTATCTTCCAGAAGACTTGAAGAGCGAATTATTAAAGGGATATTTTCAGTCTGGTCTATAATTCCTGCAAGACCTTTTACTATTTCAGGAGGGAAAGCAGAATTTTTAAAGATCTGCTGAAGATAGGGATATCCATGCTTTATTTCTCTTATATTCATATATTTAAGATTGGCGAATTCTTCCATAGCATTATATTGAATAAACTCATGGAGTGAATCTGAAGTTATGTACCAGCTTCTCGGAACTTTTATTTTCAATTCAGGATATTTATTACTTGCAGATTCCAGAATTTTATAGGCCAGTAATATGCCGCTGCTTTTTCCTCCTAGCCTTCCTGAACCCTGTGCAGGGCCAATAATATTCTTTACAAGCTCTGAAAAATCCCTTACAGTAATATACTTTCTGGCAATATTTATGAAAGAAAGATTTAAAGTAAGAAACCTTCTGATAAGTGCTACCCTTATACCCATATATTCTTCAGGAGAAATACATAATTCTTCTGAAGGTATATTAAAAAATTTGTTCAATTCTGTAGTTATTTTTACCAGTGGAATATTAAGATTTTGAGCTGCATTGGAAAGGAATCTCCCTCTTTCCTGACAGAGCCATGTACTCAGTTGGTCTGCAATATCCTGATCCAGAATATGTTCATTGGCAATGTCAAATACAGATGTTACAAATCTCTGGAGTCGTCTGGTACAGAATTTCGGATGAGGCATATTTGTATAGATACTATCCTCTTCAGAACGTTCAGAGAAACCTTCCAGTTCCTTAATAAGTTCATCAATCTGGCTGATATTTTTCGTAACAAGATAATAAATCATTCTTTTTGTCAATCTATAAAGTAAAACAGGATTCGTTTTTGTCAATAAATCAATAATTACTTTCCATTCAGGCTTGTTATAACTCATTTCAGGTTTCTCCTTTTTCAAATAAACATATATTATAGCAAAAAATTCTTTTTATGTATATGACTAATCGTGACGCGTGACAATCCATATAAACTATTGCAGTTATAGCTCCTTATGTGTATAATTATAATATCATCTTAATTTAAAGGAGGACTTTTCATGGTACGTCTTATTAAAAATATTTCCCTCATAGTTATTTATTCAATAGCCTGTTATACAAAGAAAAGGAAGTTACATTATTCAGTAATACCTTTATTACTTGTTTTATGTTTTACAGGAGGAATGTTAACAGGAAGAAATGTTACACATGATGACAGAGATATTTCTTCTCTCTATTCAATTGACAGAAATAGTCTGGAAAATATAGAACCTTCTTTTATAGGTCTGAATGTAAACTACCAGCCTTCTCTGAGTAAAGACGGACGATATGTTGCCTTTTCTGCCATAAAACTTGAAGTAAATAAAATAAAAGATATAGAAATAAAACTTTATGATACAACATCGAGAAAATACGTAATTCTTCCCGGTATTAACAGTAAAGGCTGGGATCTTGCACCTTCCATAACTGCCGATGGCCGTTATATATCCTTCCAGTCAAACAGAGATGGAGTAACTCAATGGAATATATATCTTTATGATGTGGAAGGGAAAAAATTTGTCGACGTGCCAGGTTTGAACAGTCCTTTCCCGGATTTCAACCCTTCCATAAGCCCTGAAGGCAAGTTTATTACATTTAATTCCCTGAGATCTGTTGTACCTAAAGTATATCTTTACAGTATGGAAGAAAAAAAGATAAAACCACTTATGGAAGATACTGTAGAATAATGTATTCGTTACGGGTGACTCGTATTTGCCAGAAGGCGTAATGTATTTTGTGTGAATATATTATAAAATAAGGATTTAAGAAATTTTATGCAAAATTTATCAGTCAAAACTTTTTAGGAGGAGTTTAGATTTTATGTTAACCGGTTTTTTTCTAATAATAATTTTTCTATCTTTTACATTAAAACCATGTTTTGCATCAGAAACAGAAGAAGAAGAGGAAGAGGAAGATACGGAACTGGAAGCAATTATGGACAAACTTTCCTCAGACGATCCTGATCTCAGATCAGAAGTAATAGACTATCTGAGCTACTGCGGACATCCGAAAGCATTTGAACTGTTAGTTGAAACCCTTAAAGATGAAGACTGGGCAGTAAGAAAAGATGCTGTCATAGCTCTCGGTAATATGGGAGATATAAAATCAGTGCCCCATATAGCATCACTGCTCGGCGACGAATACTGGCATGTCAGGAAAGAGGTTATAAGAATTCTCGGACTCCTGGGAGGAAAAGATGCCGTAGAACCATTAATGAATCTGCTTCGTTCACATGATGAACTTATAAAATCCAGTGCCCAGAAAGCTTTGATTAAAGTCGGTAATAAAGCAATTGAAGGCATGTTGAGTAAAAAAATCAGCGAAAGGTGGATGGCAGCAAAAACACTGGGAGTACTCAAAGATAAAAGGCCTCTCCCTCTTCTTCAGGAAGCAATCAAAATTGAAAGAGATGTAAAGGTAAAAAAGGCAATTCAGGAAGCCATAGATATATTATCAAATCTTCAGGAACAGCAACCGGTACAGCCGGTACAGGAAGAAGAGCCTGACACTGCTTATGATCCTGACGACATCATACCTGATGAACCGGATGAAACACCTGTAATAACAAGACCACTACCGGTACAAAATATGACACAGCCATTACCGGCTGATACACCGGTACAGAATATAACACAGCCATTACCGGCTGATAATAATCAACTGCCGGTACAGGAAGATAAACCGGTACAGCAGACACAGACCACTGAGACCGGCAGTGTAACACCAGAGGCTACATTAATGACAGAATCAAGTACAGCTAAAGACAGTGAATTAAATAAAGAAGTAGATGCTTTTCTTGCTTCTCTTGATGAAAATTACAAATAAAAAGGATGACATGGGTCATGGGGAACCACCTTCCATGTCTGTTACTGTATGTTCTATACAAAAAGGTTAACTCTGCTTATATTTATTCTTTTGTTTCTGCCAGAAATATTTCTGGCAGAAACACGGTCTACGGGAGAAAAAATTAAATATAATCTCGGAGACGGTATTATTAATTTTGACGGGAAAGGAGAAAAAAATTCAATAAAATCCATTCTTCTTCTTACTGAGATTTACTGTGAAAAGAATAATATTGACTTCAAACAACTCTATCTTAAAGCCTATCCGGGGGCAGATATAAAATGGATATCTGAGTTAAAAAAAGAATACACTCCCTTTACAGTCATTCCGGAACATATAAATGTAGATCTCCTCATCAATGAACTTGTCTATGTAAACTACACACCTCTGGCAGATGAACTCTCCATAGCTATTTACGGAGAGCCGGCAGGTACAGAAGAAACATATAATCCTCCTTTTTTCCTCAGATGGTATCTTTATCTTTACATAGGAATACCTGTTTTACTGGCATTTATCATATACAGTTATAAAGAAAAAATAAAATGGACATTCAGAAGACTCAGGCAGAAAGGTTATGATTTTAAAACAGTAGAAGGATGTTTAAAAGCATTAGAAGATAAGGATGAACTGGTAAGAGCCAGAGCAGTAGAAGCACTTTCATCACTTGGCAATGACCATGCTATAGATGGGCTAATAAAAGCCGTAGAAGACAGAGACCCCTGGGTAAGGAAGGCGGCAATACTTGAGCTGGGAAACTTGAAAGTAACCAGATCAGTGCCCGTTTTATTAAAATCCCTGGAAGACGAAAATTATTATATTGTAAGTGCCTCTGCCCATAGCCTGGCCATTACAGGTGACAGAAAAATAATAGAACATCTGAGAGAAAGATTGAAAACGATAAAAACATCAGGCACTGCAAGAGATATAAGAAAAGCCATAGAAAAACTGGAAAAAAAAGAAAAGGACAGACGTAAATGAAGTGATTGTAATTAGTGATGCGTAACAAATACGCGTCACCCGTCACCCGTCACCCGTCACGATTATGTTTTCATCATTATTTGGAAAAACACAGAAAAGTGAAATTATACCTCTGGACAGTGAAACAAAAAAAATATTTGACGAGGGAAATCTTCACTATAGAGCAGGTAACCTGGATAAGGCTCTTGAAATTTATGAAACATGTCTGAAACATAATCCCTTTATACCTGATATATATAATAATAAAGGAGAAATTTTTTTATTAAAAAATGGCATAGACTCTGCCAGTGAAATATTTAAAGAAATAACGAAAAAATTTCCTGATTACCCTTGTGGCCATTATAATATGGGTATTATATATCAAAAAAAAGGGGAGAGAAAAAAAGCATTAAAGGAATTCAATAAGGCCATAAAACTTGAACCATCGGCAAAGTTTTACAATGGGCTGACCGGTGTGTACTGTGATGAAGGTAATTTTGACAGAGCCATAAAATGTCTTGAGAGAGCTTTAAAGATTGATCCTCTCTATAGAATGTCTTATATAAATTTAAGCAAAATCTATCTTATACAGAAAAATTTCAACAGTGCCCTTAAAGCATGTGAAAAAGCACTGGAGATTTCTCCCGGTGATTCTGCAATATACAATCAGATAGGAAGAATTTATCAGAGTACCGGAGACTTCGATAGAGCCATAGAATTTTATCTGAAGGTTTTAGAGATTTCACCTGAAATGGTTCAGAGTCATTACAGTCTGGTAGCCATATATGAACAAAAAAAACTCTATTCAAAAGCAATATATCACGGCAGATTATATCTAGCAGCTACAGAACAGGATCTGAAAGATACTGCTGTTTACAGGGAGCTAAAGGAAAAACTGGAAAAACTGGAAAAGAGTTCTGAATTCTATGTAGAACAGGGTGCTGCATATATGGCTCAGGGAAGAGACGAAGATGCAGAAGAACTGTGGAAGAAAGCACTGGCAATAGACCCTTCCTCTGTATCTGCCAGCATATTGCTGGGCGGTCTATATGAAAAAAATGGAAATTTTATAAAAGCTTCTGCAGAATATAAAAAAGTTCTTGAGTTAAGGCCTGATATGGAAGGAATCAAGAAGAGTCTGGAAGAAATTTTGAAGAAGAGTGAAGAGTAAAGAGTGAAGAGTGAAGAGTGAAGAGTGAAGAGTGAAGAGTGAAAAGTGAAGGGGCAAATTTACGCGTCACCCGTCACGCGTCACGATTATAGCATCACGCATTTATCAAAGAAAGGAACCATAAATTTATGTTATTCAAAAGATTATTTATATCACTGTTATTATTACTGACAATGACTTCAATTCTGTATGCAAAATCTGCTGAAGAATGGAATAAAGAGGGTCTGGATTTAGCGGAGCAGGGTAAATATGAGGATTCTCTTTCCTGTTATGATAAAGCACTTACAATCAATAATAAATATGGGGAATGCTGGTATAACCGGGGAAATGCTCTGGCAAACCTGGGAAATTTTCATGAAGCAATTAAAAGTTATAATAAAGCCCTGGAGATTGATGAGAAATTTTCTCCTGCCTGGAACAATAAAGGAGGAGCTCTGGTATGTCTGGGAAAATACGAAGAAGCAACTGCATGTTACGATAAAGCACTATCTCTTGATGCCGGACAGATAGATACATGGAATAATAAGGGAGCCTGTCTTGTAATACTTGAAAAATACGAAGAAGGAATTAAATGTTTTGACATGGTTATAGAGTTGGACGGCGAAAGGGTTGACGCACGTAATAACAAAGCCTATGCATTAAACAAACTCGGGAAATTCCAGGACGCCCTGGAAGTAACAGATAAAACTCTGGAGTTTGCCCCTGATAATGCTGATACATGGAATACGAAAGGATGGGCTCTCTATGAACTGGATAAAAAAGAAGAAGGAATGAAATGTTTTGATAAAGCACTGGAATATGATCCGAAAAACTGCTATGCATGGAATAACAGAGGCTGGATTTTCCATCTTCAGGGAGACTATGAAGAAGCAATAAAATGTTTTGATAAAGCACTGGAATATGATCCGAATTATGAACAGGCAAAAATTAACAAAGAAAAGACTCTGGAAAAGATGAAAGAACCAGAATAAAAGGAACATGGGGCTGACCATTGACTTTCGGGACAGTCCCTTTTACGGCTAAAAGATATCTGTTCACTTTTCACTTTTTATATTCAAAATTCTCCATGGAGACCAGTCAAGTGGTACTTTACTGACATAAGTCCTTGTAGAAAAAAGAATTTTCTCAGGGTTATCAAGTTCTGCAAAAGGTACAGAAATTGTTATCTCTTTTGAATTCCTTTTGATTTTCACTATATTTACAGGCAATTTCTTATTCTGATCATATATATTACAATAAATTGCTCCGAATTTCATATGAAGTTTCGGCATAAGAGGGAAATCTTTATCAGCTCTATAGCCGAATAAATAAAGAGAAAGTCCCACTGTTTTTGCAAGAGGTCGGGAAAATTTCACTTTTATTTCAAGGGAATTCTCTTTCACTTTTACATACTGTTCCTGAATGCCTACATAGGCAGACTTTTCTTTTTCCATTAATTCATCTGGCATTTCAATTACTTCATTCTCTTTTCCTGTTATATCGATTGAATCTGATTTTAAAGTCACAGAAGGCATATCTCCGAAAAGTTCGTTCTGTTTCATAAAGGAAAGGAGGTATTTTTTATTGGCTTTATACTGGGTCATATGGATTTTCAAAGCATTATGCTTTATTTCTATCTCATCTTGAGTAAGATTAATATCCTGCCATTTTATCTCCTTTACAAGGCCTTCAGGAGGGAGCAGAAAATGTTCAGGCATATAACCGGGAGGATAGGGCCAGTTATTATAATGTATAAGATATGGATAAACTGTACAGTTTAAATCTTTTTTCAGATCCATGAGAGCAATACTGGTAAATAGATATAAAGCCTGATGATCAGGATGATGGTCTGCAGGACTGGAAACAAATATTTTCGTAGGTTTAAATTCTTTGAGAACTGTTTTGATATCTTTTAATATATCATCACCTTTATATAAAGCGTCCGGTCTTAAAGCATTATTATAGGGGACATATGTTACCCTTGTGAGTATACTCCTGTAAGGAGGAGCATTGTTCCAGCACTTATACCATATGTTCAGAGTGCCGAAATCAGGATAACCGAGAAAGGTAATGTTATCTTTCGAAACACCTAGAACAGAAACTGATTTTAATGCTTCTTCATGGCGAACAAGCCCCATGTTAATAGCACCTCTGGAACTTAATACAGGCCTTTCACGATAAATCATAAAAGACCATTCATTGGCATCTCCATAGGTAAGAAAAACGACATGAACAGGTAAACCCATCTTTACGGCCTGCTGTATAACCCCACCGCATCCCAGCACTTCATCGTCAGGATGGGGAGCAAGTATAAGAATTCTATCGTCTGATGCAAAAATAAGATCTGACCATATAAAATCTTCAGGTATGTGAGAATTTTTTGCCATAAAGCCAGAAAGAATATAAATGGGAATGAAAATCAATAAAATAATTAAAATTCTTTTATGAAAACCCTTCATAAATAATTGATGATGAACAGTGAGAAACAGAAAATTCACTCTTCATTCACTGCTCACTGTTTAAATTTCTCCTTTAATAATTTCGGCATCATCTGTCGTGGAGATAAATATACCGGTAAAGGGACGGTACAGGGAAAATATTTTTAACTTTTTTAAGACATATTCTTTCAATTCCGCATAAATCCTGCCTTCCATATAAGAACCTATCCGAAAAGTAATATTTATTCTACACCCTTCCGGTGGGTGAGGCTCTGGAGAAAAATATATACCGTATTAACAGTAATTTATAAATTAAACAAATGTAATATCGTAGCAGTCTGTAATAAGAGTTTTTTTGCAAGAGGATTATAGATTTTTCGGAAGAGCCTCACACACCGGAAGGTATTTGATGACTTTTCGGATAGGCTCTAAACAGAAAGAGGATAAAATGGCCAGAATCGAAAAAAATCGGAGAGGTTTTAGCGATTTTATTCAGAATAATAATAAAATATATTTTTGCAGATTTTAAAAACTGTAAAAAAATAATCTAATCTTTCAGGTGTCAGGTTCCGGATTTTAAGTCAGGAAAAGTAAAACCCGGAACCTGGAACCCATTTAACTATAAAACCAGTAAATAAGGAATTTATGAAAAAGTATAAAAGTATAGTAATAAAGATAATTTACTGTGGTGAGTATAAATAATACATGTTTACTCTCGTAACGCTTGACGGGAGAGGAATTTTTATGTACATGCCTGTACTCAGGTCAGTAATTCCAGACAGTAAAAAAATATTCAGGGAGTAAAAAAAATGAAATCTGCCATACTGGCTATTTTAACTGCCATATGCTGGAGCGCAGGAGGTTTTTTTGAAAAAAAAGGACTTAAACTTGGCCATTTACAGCCTGTTATGGGAATTACCATCAGAACTGCAGTGGCACTGATAATACTTTCCATAGCAAGTTTTCCGCTCTGGCAGTCCGTTACTCAAGCAGGAACAAAACCTCTTTTATATTTGATCATAGGAGGAGGAGTGATTGCAGGCTCTGCCGGTATGCTCTTTTTTTATGCTGCCATACACACAGGAGAACTGAGCCGTGTTATACCAGTAGCTTTCGGCCTGACTCCTTTATTCGGATATATTCTGGGCGTATTTATACTTAAAGAACCATCCGATATTTTTAAGATTGCAGGAGTCATACTTATATCTCTCGGCGTCATATGTTTGAGTATAAAATAAAGAAATCTATAGATCGCTGGATATATGAATCTGAATTACCTACGAATAAATTCGTAGGGTTCCTGCTTCTCTGACCGTGCTTGCCTTCGGGTAAATCTTCAAATGAAGACGGAAAATTGACAGTTAAAATAACGAAGTTTACTTCAGACAGCCAGGGAAAAGAAGGAGAATCCATTGTAGCAGGTGACAAAAAGGATTTCATATAATCAGAAGGCTGAAAAATATTCAATAATTTGAAATCTGAAGTTAAATCCCTGATAATATACTTGGTACCGCTCCAGATAAGTTCATACCCATTTCTAAAATCTGTCCCTGGCCGGACTCTTCCGGAAAAGATATGAAATACACTATAATTTTTATTTCGCTGATTTTATATTTTTTATAGGATCTTTTTAAAACCATTATAATATAAAGGAAACCATCTAATAGTATCCAGGCAGACAGAGAAATCCAGGTAAACAAAAAATATTAATTTTGTTAAACAATAATATATATAAGTTTATGCTAAAGATACAAAAAGAAATTTCAACTTAATTAAGCTTTATTTTTCTCTGAAAATTGCCTGAAGAAAATAATGAGTAATAACTGACACAATCAGTCATGTATCATAAAAAATTTTCAGAGAATATAAATAAATAAAAAACTATTTAACAATCATAATCTGAATTATTTATAAAAAACAAAAGTTTCTTAAAAATAAATTATTCTTTTTAATACGATTTTTTTTTTTATATACTGGACAATTTAAAATTAATATGCTATTATATTTAACTAACCTATAATAAAACTTTTTAAAATTAAAGAAATCTTAAAAAGTAGAAAGGATCGGTAAAAATCGTATGTCAAAATTCATCCGCAGTAGTTTTTCCAGTAAAACAGCTATTATTCTTTGCCTTCTTTTAGTAGGTTTATATTTCGTAATGGTTGGATGTAACAAAGGCGGCGAAGCAACACCAGCCCCCGTAGAATCACCTGCTGGCGCAACCGGAGAACCCACAGTTGCTGCAACTGGAGAAACCGGAGCAACTGGCGAAGGTACAACTGTTGAAACCGGAGCAACTGGCGAAGGTACAACTGTTGAAACCGGAGCAACTGGCGAAG
>CAYSLJ010000085.1:19314-31306 GCA_964431735.1 uncultured Synergistia bacterium
GTACAACTGAAGAAACCAAATAAGAGTTAATTGAAAAAAAAGGTATTGCGTAATTAGTTTAATTTAATTAAAAGCGTTTTACTGTAAAACATAGGGGGCTGAGCACAGCCCCCCTTTAGTTTTCTCAACCTCTGTATCCGTTTGTTACAGGCATTCTCCTGTCTTTACCGAAAGCCCTTGGAGTTATCTTTATCCCCGGCGCTCCCTGACGTCTCTTGAATTCACTTCTGTCAACAAGGCGCATAACTTCTTTTACAACTTCTTCCTTATAACCCATATTCACTATATCCTTAATACTTTTATTTTCTTCCACATAGGCTTCCAGTATCGGATCCAGAACATGGTAGGGAGGGAGACTGTCTTCGTCCTTCTGATCGGGGCGCAGTTCTGCAGAAGGAGGTTTATCTATCGTATTTTCAGGAATAATACTGAAGCCTGCCACGATATTTTTATAGCGGGACAGTTTATAAACAAGTTCTTTCGGAAGGTCTTTTATTACTGAAAAACCTCCTACCATATCTCCGTAAAGAGTGCAGTATCCGACACTTATTTCACTTTTATTTCCTGTGGCAAGAACGAGGGAATTAAACTTGTTGGACAGAGCCATAAGTATATTTCCTCTTATCCTCGCCTGAAGATTTTCTTCCGTAACATCGGAAGAAAGACCTTTAAAGAGATCGGAAAAAGTTTTTTCGTAGCTGTTAAATATATCTGTTATAGGCACGATCATAAATTCCATGCCGAGATTTTCCGCAAGTTTTCTGGCATCAATAACACTGCCTTCCGAAGAATACATGGAAGGCATGGCAACACCCGTCACATGTTCTTTCCCCAGAGCATCGACTGCGATGGCGGCGGAAAGAGCAGAGTCTATACCTCCGCTCAGGCCCAGTACAACTTTCTTGAAGCCGTTTTTTCTCACATAATCCCGAAGGCCCAGGACAAGAGCGGAATATATTTCTTCTTCATCGCATAAAGGCTTTATTTCTCTGAAAGGTATGACTTTTTTATCAGGTTTTTCATACCATTCTTCCAGTTTTACGAGACGGAGTTTCTCGGTTGCCTGAAAGAGAGCTTTTCTTTTCTGGAACTGGCTGTTATTGAGTCTGTTATGTCTGAGTTTTACCGTATCTATATCGAATATGACAAAATCTTCTTCGAAGTGTTTTCCCATGGCAATAATCTCGCCATTCGGCGCCATAACAAGGCTCTGCCCATCAAAAACAAGTTCATCCTGCCCTCCCACCTGATTGACATAGACAATAATTACATTGTTGTCAGTTGCCCTCATAGATATAAGCTCGTGTCTGATTTTCCATTTAGCTCTGTGATAGGGGGAAGAAGAAATATTTATTATTATTTCCGCATCACCTTTCAGGGATTGAAATCTTGTAACATCTTCAAACCATATATCTTCACATATATTGACTCCCAGTTTTACCTGTCCCGTATCAAATACGGTATGTTTATCTCCCGGAGTAAAATATCTTTTTTCATCAAAAACGCCGTAATTGGGAAGAAGCAGTTTCTGGCATGTTCCGAGCAATCTCCCGTCATATATGAAAGCGGCTGAATTATAAAGTTCTTTCTCTCCTTCTACAAATCCAAGAATACAGCCTATTCCGTTGCTTGATGAAATCACCTCTTTCAACATATTCAGATTTGCCTGGATAAAACTCGGTTTGAGGAGCAGATCTTCAGGGGGATAACCGGTGGTGGTTAATTCGGGAAAAATTACTATATCAACATTATTTTCTCTTCCCATATTCAGGCAATCTGTTACCTTCTTAAGATTGCCCTTAAAATCACCTACTGTAGTATTTATCTGGCCGAGGGCCATACGGAGTATACTCAAAATAATTCACAGCCTTTCTTTAATTCGTGACGCGTGATGCGTCATGCGTGACGGAATAATATGTTCAAACAATTATATATTATAGTGAATAAAATTTCAATTTTATTTACTATCTTTTAACCTGTAAAGAGCGGTATTATGATCTTCATAAATTTTAACAAAATACTGACTTGAATCTATAACGGAAAGATCCATATTTTTTATTTTATGTAAACGATCCATTCTATATTTAACTACCAGAAAATTCTTAACATCCATCTTTCGCAGATGTTTATATAATAAATCAGGTGAATTCATTAAATCCATTACATCTGAAAATCGTGTCTCACCATAAATGGAGCCTATAAGCTTCCCTCTGCCGTAAAATATCATATTATCACTGAAGAGTCCGTACGTTTTACCGTCCAGCCGGGAAGCAATTTTTGCAGGTCTGTAGGAAGGCCAGGATTTCAACAGGTAAACTTCTCTTTCTTCATCATTAACTGGTATTTTACCTCTAGAAGACAGAAGACTGTATGTAAAGGAATAAAATAGTGTCAGATTAATAACAAGTAAAGATATAGAAAAAATTATTCTTATTTTTTTATTTTTCAGACTTTCTATAAAAAATGACAATCCTGCAGCGGAAGCTATGGTTATAACGGCTATACCGGCAATATAGTATCTTACAAGATTGGTGGTAAAAAACCAGCATAAAGTGAAAGCCATAGAAATAAATAAATAAATAAAAGGACTATGACTTTTATAATAAAACAGCAATCCCGGCCATATCAGCGGATTTAACACAAAGGCATTACCGTGATAGGAATACTTTTGACTGAGATACAAAGGAAATTTCAGGAAATTCATCCATGTTTTCTCAGGGCCGCTATATTTTAAATCATGAATCTGTCTTGCATAATCTGTCGAGGTCCACAGAGTTCCTCCTCCGAGAACGGGCCACACGGGATTTCCCGTATAATAAAAATTCCTTATATACCAGGGGCATGCAAATGTTACTGCTAACAATATATATATTAATAATTCTTTCCATCTTCTGAATAAAACAAGCAATAAACTTATAATTACCAGGAATATTATGGCAATATATTTGGTTCCGAGAGATATACCGAGAAAAATTCCCGATATATAAAGCCATTTTTTATCTTTATCATGAAAAAAATTAGATAAAGAAATTACGGCAGACGTAATAAAAAGGCAGACAATAATATCAATATAACACATAACAGAGAAAAAAATCAGTATCTGATTTGAGAGAAAAAGACCTGAAGCTATTAAAGCCGAGAGGTAGCCGGATCGTTTTTTTATTTCAGAGAAACAGCCGAGAGATAAGGTAAAAAAGCAGAGCCATGGTATTAACTGTGCCGTCAGTGCATCCAGTGACAGACCTGAAATCAGTAAAATATCGCCGTTTAAAGGGAATACAGGATATATCAAAAATTTATCAAAAACCAGTCTGTGATGTTCCAGCATTGCCTGAGCTACCGGAAGGTGGTAACCTGTATCATCCCAGTAAAAGGGCGGATATAAAGTCAAAACTATTGACGGTAAAAATATTATGAACAATATAGCAACATAAATATATTCCTTTGTTAATTTCATATACTTCAATCCGATTAAACCTGCCGGAAGAAGTAAAAGCAGTGGTTTATGCAAAATACCGCATAGAGCCAGAAAAGAAATATATATAACAGTGAGAGCCATGCCGGCAGATAGGGAGAAAAATAATTCTTCAAACAGAGAAGAACATTTAACATTAAATTTACTCAATATAAATCTTCCCAGCCCGGCAAATACAAGTAATAATAACAGGGCTGTTGAAAGCTGTTTTAAAAAGCATAATAAAAACCCGGCGGACATGGAGCTTAATATGATCATTCGAATATTTCCTTTATCTGTTTTGCCGAATTATTATATATGATAAAAAATAAAAATTCAATTAAAAGTAGTTGACTGACAGAGACTTTTGCTATATGATTTATTAGGTCAGTGAGAAGTAAAAAGTGAAAAAAATTGGATATACTCACTATTCACTATTCACTATTCACTATAATCAGGAGGCAAATTTTTATGAAGAAAATCTTATTTCTCTCTTTTCTCTTTGTTTTAATGTTCCCCCTTATGGCATTCGGTCAGGACAAAAGTTTTTCTCAGCCGGTAGAACTGGTGGAAAGTATTCCCCTGGAAACGATACTGGATTCCCCTTCCATAAGAAATGCGCCGGAAGTATGGATTGATATGATAAATGAATCGCAAAAGACCCTTGATATAGAGGTTTTTTATATATGTAACGAAAAGGGTCAGCCTCTGGAGAATATAATAAATGCCATAAAAGAAGCGGCAAAACGGGGAGTAACAGTAAGAATAATATCGGACTCCACATTCTATAAAACCTATCCAGAAACACTTGATGAATTAAATAAAGTACCCGATATTTCCGTCAGAATAATACCTATGACAAAACTTACAGACGGTGTGATGCATGCCAAGTATTTCATTACAGACGGAGAAGATGTATTTCTGGGAAGTCAAAATTTCGACTGGAAAGCATTAAATCAAATCCATGAAATAGGTATAAGAATAAGAGACAAAAAATTCGGAAAAACCGTAGAGAAAATATTCAATCTGGACTGGCTTATATGTGAGGCAAAAGATAAGAGTGAATATTTATCCGAAATTGAGAAAACAGCGGATGTGCTTAATTCCCGGAATACTCTGTCTCTTCAGTATAAAGATGAAACTATCACCCTCTACCCTGCCTTCAGCCCGGTAGGCCTCATATATAAAGACATGTCGTGGGATGAAGATGCCATAACAGATATGATAAATCATGCAAAAGAAGAAATATGCATACAGGTTATGGACTATTCCCCCGTAGGGAGAGATAAAACCTTTTACCCTGTTCTTGACAATGCACTGAGGAGTGCTGCAGTAAGGGGAGTAAAGGTAAAAATGATTGTGGCTAACTGGAGTAATAAAAAACCTGCTATAGATTTTATAAAGAGTCTTTCCCTTGTGCCAAATATAGAAATTAAAATAAGTAATATTCCGGAATGGAGCGGCGGATTTATTGAATTTGCCAGGGTGGAACACTGTAAATATATGATAGTCGACTCTGACAGCACATGGATAGGAACAAGCAACTGGGAGAAAAATTATTTTTATAATTGCAGAAATCTGAGTGTTTCGATAAAAAGTAAGACTATGAATTCGGAATTAAAAGAAGTTTTTTATAAAAGCTGGGACGGCCCCTATACGGAAAAGGTCGATCCGGTAAAAGAATATAAGGCTCCAAAGGTAAAGAATTAGTGAGTAGTGAATAGTGAGTAGTGAGTAGAAGAAGAATGCACCACTCCACTAATCACCACTCACTACTCACTCTTATAAACACACCTGAAGCCAATTATCCCCTTTGTTATGGTCGGATGGTCGCCATATCTTGCGGAACAGCGGAACATATCCGGGAATGCATCACACCATGAACCTCCTCTTATTACCTTCCAGCTGCCGGAAGCGGGACCGGAAGGATTTTCTCCGGTGCTTACCTTATAATATTTATTATCATACCAGTCAGAACACCATTCGTTTATATTTCCGGCCATATCCATAACTCCATAGGGACTTCTTCCGTCAGGAAAACTTCCCACAGGTACAGTTCCGCGGTTTGCCATCATTATAATCATCCTGTTTACAATATCCGGCTTATTCATTTTTTTATTATTACATTTATTCTGATCCCATTTATTACCCCACGGGTATTCTCTCTGCTCGGTACCTCTGGCTGCTTTTTCCCATTCCGCTTCAGTAGGAAGACTCTTATCTGCCCATTTTGCATAAGCTCTGGCATCATTCCAGCTTACTTCCACTACAGGATAATTTGCTTTGTCAGATGAATAATATTTCATCCAGTTACCTTCACCGGAATAACCTGTTTCCTCAACAAATCTTTTATACTGACCGTAAGTGACAGGATATTTATCTATATAATAATCATCCAGAAAAACTTCATGGACAGGTTTTTCGTCAATATTTGCATTGCTTCCCATATTGAAAGCTCCTTTCGGAATAAAGATCATTTCCGAATTATCCTTTGGATGTATGATGGACTGAACAGGCATATCTTTCATCATAACAGTAGGAATAGAAGGTGTACCACTCAGGTGAGAAACACAGTCGATACAATACATAACATTATCTTTAACAGTCATATCACTGGGATGAAATAATTTTTTACATCTGTTACATTTTTCTCCTTCCTGAGGCTCATCCGGTATAACAGTTAAGGGATTATACCTGTAATTCTCAAGAGCTTCTTTCATTTCTCTGGCTGTAGCAAATCTTTCTGAAGGTTTCTTTTCTATTGACTTTATTATAATTTTCTCAAGTTCTTCAGAGCAATTATTTATAATAGAAGAAATAGGGTCAACATCATATGGATCGGGAAGGAGTCCTGAAAGTAAATGATATATGGTAATTCCTAGTGAATATATATCACTTCCCGGCCCGGCTTTACCTGCCCATTGTTCAGGAGCAATATAGCTGGGAGTTCCTATAGAGGTCTTCTGAGTTTTACTTTCAACCTGCATGGTTCTTGCTATACCGAAATCTATAAGGACAGTTCTGTCATCAGAGGTACAGATCATTATATTGGAAGGTTTTATATCACGATAAATTACAGGTGGATTCTGATTATGCAGATAATCCAGAACATCCAGAACCTCTATGGCATATTTGACAACTCTTTTTTCCGGCAGTCCAGGATTACCTTCTCTCTTTAATAATTCTTCAAGATCGCTTCCGTATATGAACTCCATGACAAGATAATAACGATCATGTTCTGCGAAATAATCTATGACAACAGGTAAATTTATATGGGATAGATTTGCCAGTATAAAAGCTTCCTCCTGAAATCGTTTGAGAGCATATTCCCGGTCTTCAGGTTTTTCATACTCTCCGAACATTTCTTTAACTGCACAGTCTCTTTTAAGCCTTACATCTCTTGCTTTATACACAGATCCCATACCACCGGCTTTTATAAGAGATAATATTTCATATCTTCTATCCAGAAGGATACCGAGCTTAAGATTTTCTTTTATATATTTTCCTACAAGTTTATTACCGCATTCAGAGCAGAATTTTGATGTAGCTCTGTTTTCAGCACCACAATCAGGACAAAAATTTGGCATAATGTTTCGGTGACTGGTGGCCGAATTCCCTGCTCGCCACTCACAGGGCGAACACAGGGGTTCGCCCCTACAAATCACTCATTACTCCTTATAATTAAAATTCGCAATATGTCCATTTTCCAGGAACATATTTCCGTCAAAGGTCACATAACCTTCTTTTCTCAAATCAAGTATTAAATCCATATGTATACATGATTTATTTAATCCGCCCACTTCAGGATAGGAATCGCCCAGAGCCAGATGGATACTTCCTCCGAGTTTTTCATCAAAAAGTATATTATGAATAAATCGTTTTATTTTATAATTCGTGCCGAATCCAAGTTCTCCCGTGTAGGATGCTCCCCGGTCTGATTTCAAGATCTCTATGAGAAATTCTTCTCCTTTTTCCGCAGTTGCTTTAACTACTCTGCCGCCTTCAAACCATAATCTTATACCTGCCATTTCCCTGTCCAGATAATCATTTCTGAGAGGGAAATAAATATATCCTTCCAGGCTCTCTTCCACAGGAGCAGTATAAACCTCTCCGCAGGGAATATTACGAAGACCGTAACTGTTATGAAAGGTTCTTCCCTCTATTGACATTCTGAGATCCGTATCAGGAGCAACAATTCTTACATTACCCACCTTCCCTATTGATCTTATAAGCTCTTCCTGTCTTCTGTAAAGTTTATCCCATTCTCTGAGAGGATCTTCTTCATCTGCAAAACAGGCGCTATAAACATAATCTTCAAAATCATATAAAGACATACCTGCATCCTGGGCAAAAGAATCAGTAGGAAATATAGTAAGAGACCATCTGTCTTTTTTCATATGAATATCCCTTACCGGCTGCTGTGCCTGACGTCTCATCCTCTGTCTTGCAGGAGAAATATTGGCAAGGGTTTTCGTGTTTTTATGTCCGTATATATATATCCTTGCATCTGTATGTTCTGCCTCATAAAGTTCTGTTCTGGACACAAAGGTTACCTGTTCTTCGTTTCCATGCTGAAAGAGTATTTCCATTAAACGAAGGGAATCCAGCCTTACCAGAGGACATCCTCCTGCTTCAATTACCTTCAGGTACGTTTCTTCCAGAAGGGGGAAACTTTCTGGTCCCGCAGTAAGGACAACTTCTTCACCGGGCTTAACCCTTGCAGAATGATTTACTAAAATATTTGCTATATTTACAACCCGCCGATCACGCATGTTTTTATTAAACCTCCAATAGTGAGTGGTGAATAGTGAATGGTGAGTGTCGTAAAATTCCACTCACTACTCACTACTCACTATTCACTGTTTTATCATCTTCTGAGCCAGTTTTGCTGCTTCCCAGATAGTTTCATAACCTGTACACCTGCAGAGATGTTTTTCCAGAATCTTCTTTATTTCTTCATCGGGAGCATCAGGATTCTTCTTAAAAAGAGCATAAAGACTCATTATATATCCGGGAGTGCAGAAACCGCACTGTACTGCTCCTGCTTTAATAAAAGCATCCTGTATGGGATGAAGAGTTACACCGTCTGCCAGACCTTCAATAGTGATAATCTCTTTACCGTCTGCTTTAATGGCTTTAACAATACAGCTTCTTACTGCTTCACCGTCCATGACTACGGTGCATGTGCCGCATGCACCCTGGCCGCATCCGTTTTTAGCACCTGTCAGGTTCAGTTTTTCCCGTAAAACATCAAGTAACATGGTCTTATCATCAACATGAACCTTATAATCTCTGCCGTTTACTTTTAAACTTATAGTAGTCATTATTTATTACCTCCCATTTTTTCCAGTAAAACCTTCGGTTTCACCGGAATTTCAAATAAATCTACTCCTGTGGCATTTTTAATTGCATTTAATACTGCAGGAGGTATGCCTATAATGGGATGTTCTGCAATACATCTCGCGCCGTAAGGACCTCCTTCGTCAGGTGTTTCTACAAATTTCACGGTAAATTTCTCTGGCATATGTGATAATTTCGGTATTTTATACTGGTTAAGGTTTGCATTTTTTATCCTACCTTTATCATCAAAGAGAAGTTCTTCAGTAAGGGCAGCACCGTATCCCATCATCATACCGCCTAACATCTGAATCCGTGCGAGGCCGGGGTTAAGAGCTTTACCGAGATCTATAGCAATAGCCAGATGGAGAACATCTATAGTACCTGTTTTTTTATTTACCCTGACCTCTGCTCCTTCACATGCATAGGTCCAGGAACCGGCACAGTTGCCTCTTCCTGTAGTGGCATCAGGGAATTGAACATTTCTTATAAGATGAGAACCGGTAGAAGTAATCTGTTCTCCCACACCGTGCCCGTCAGGAGCAAGATATGACTGGGCAAGTTTTTTCGTTTCAAATTTCAGGTTCAAATCACTTCTGGACGTAATAAATTCTCCTTCATATTTAAGATCCTCTACAGGTCTGTGATATATTAAAGAAACGGTCTGAAGCATTTTCTCTATAGCCCTGTTACATGCCTGAATTATGGCATTTCCTGAACGATATGTAGTTATAGAACCGACAGTCTGCCAGTCATATGGGGAATGCTGCGTATCTACATATTTGGAAATATTTATCTTCTCTATGGAAACCCTGAGAGTTTCCGCTGCAATCTGGGAAAGAACAGTCTGACAGCCCTGGCCCATTTCAATGCCGCTTATGCTTATATTAAACGAACCGTCTTCACACATCCGCAAAATTGCACCTGAAGAAGCATTGGGAACCATCATGGGAGTTTTCATAAATGATGCAATACCCCGTCCATAAACAAAATCTTCATCTTCTTTCGGAAGAGGTTTTTCATAAAGAGTATTTTCTACTTCTTCGAGGCATTTATAGAGGTCTCCGTTTCCCGGCCTTATAATCTGTCCGAGAGCATTTTCTTTACCGTCACAGAGGAAATTCTTTCTCATGAGTTCCTGATGGGTCATACCGAGCTTTTCTGCGAGGATATTCATGACTCTTTCTGTCATAAAATGTGCTTCAGGATGGCCGTAACCACGGTAAGCACCGACTGGAGGAGTGTTTGTATAAACACCGTATGTGTCAATTTTACAGTGCTCATATTCATAAGGCCCTGTAGCAACAAAACCTGCGGCAGTAACTACATTACATCCCGTATCACCATAGGCACCGTCTGCATAATAATGAGAAGCTTCAATAGCGACAAGTTTCCCGTCTTTTTTAGCACCTATTTTAATTTTCCCTCTCATTCCTCTTCCTACGAGAGAACTGGTGAAAGCTTCTTTTCTTGTAAGAATGAGTTTCACAGGATATCCGGGAACAAAACTTGATATATAGGCACACATAGGTTCTATAACCACATCGGATTTACCTCCGAAACCGCCTCCGAGATATGGAGCTTCTACCTTTATGTTTGCCATAGGTATATGGAACATATGAGATACTATTTCTCTTACCAGGAAAGGGGCCTGTGTGCTTGCCCACATATGGATACTGTTCGGAGAATCCCACCAGGAAATACAGGCATGTGGTTCCATCTGTACATGACTTATGAGGGGATAATAAAAATCTTCTTCCACTATAACATCTGATTCTTTAAAACCTTTTTCCGTATCACCTTTTCTGAGTTTATAATGATGAAATATATTTGTTCCTTTTACAGGAGGGAAACCGGGAACTCTTTCGTATTCATGATTTCTTTCATGAACAATGGGGGCACCTTCTGCCACTGCTTCCAGAGGGTCTGTCACATAAGGCAGAGGTTCATAGACAACTTTTATTTTCTTCAAGGCTTCTTCAGCCTCTTTTTCTGTTTCTGCTATAACTGCAGCAACACCTTCGCCTGCGTGTCTCACCTTATCCGTTGCGAGAGGGGGCTGATCCTTTATACAGGCGCCGAAGAGTATATTACATCCCTGGCCTGTGACAACCTTTCTCACTCCCGGCATGGCTTCCGCTTCTGACGTATCTATTGATATGATTTTAGCATGGCCATGTTCTCCCCTGAGTATTTTTGCATAAAGCATTCCCGGAAGCTTTATGTCTGCGGTAAACTGGGCTCTGCCTGTAACCTTGTCATAGGCATCTGTTCTGAGAACAGATTTTCCGATACACTGAAACTCCATGTGTGTCCCTCCTAGATTTTTTATTTCGTGACGCGTGACGCGTAACGCGTGACGCGAGGATTACTTATGAACTGACGTAAAATAGTAGATAATAATTATAATAAAAAATCAGGATTAAAGCAATATTTTTAAGCGTAAAGTTTGTGTTTGTATCAGAATATTTATCTTACTGACCTGAGCATAAGAATGTAATAAAAGTCTTCCTCCCGTCACGCGTCACGCGTTACGCGTCACGATAGCAAATATGTATTATTTATGCTCACCACAGTAAAAGGCAACAGGTAAAATTTTGCCTGTTGCCTTATAAATTTAAAGGGATAATTAGAAAGGTATTTCCTCAAGATTTAAATCGCCTGTGTCGTAGGCTTTAACAAATTCTTCACTCACATTATCAGGAGCAAAGGTAGAGCCATTATCTTTAGGGCTCATAAATTCGATATGATCTGCTTTTATCTTTGTAGAATAACGGGTCTGACCGTCTTTTTCATATCTCTCTTCCTGAACAGCACCTTCTACAAGGACAAGCTGGCCTTTTGTAAGATATTTCTTTGAAAATTCTGCCAGTTTCCTCCAGCAGGCTACTCTCAAAAAATCTGTTTCCAATGTACCTTCGGAATTCTTATAAGGTCTTTTTACGGCAAGAACATAATTACTTACAGGAATACCTCCCATGACATATTTGATTTCAGGATCTCTTGTAAGCCTGCCTACAAGAATAATTTTGTTATAACTCTGCATAACATATACCTCCTCTTTCATTTTTTCAGGTTAATCAAAATATAAAACAGAGGAGGTTAAAATACGAGTAACAGATGGGTAACAGTATTATTTTTTGATTATAAGAACCTATCCGAAAAGTAATATTTATTCTACACCCTTCCGGTGGGTGAGGC
>CAYSLJ010000086.1:0-30768 GCA_964431735.1 uncultured Synergistia bacterium
TATGGCTTTTTCATCTGTCCCTGCACCTTTACAGGCCTGTTCAATCTTTGTCTTTACAGGAAGTTTACCTTTCTCTATTATGAGATTTACATTGGACATTTCCCTTTCATCCAGATTGGCCGAAAAGATCTTCTTTATTTCCGGGTCCTTCATCAATTCTTTTCTCTCTTCAGGGGTGGCTTTCTCCAGTGCTTCATAGATTTTCTTTTCATCTTCACCCCAGAAGGATACCGAATTTTTTATCTTTGTTTTTGTGGAAACTTTACCTTCATTAATTATACTGTTAAGTTTATCTCTGTCTTCTTTATTGAGTTCACTCAGAAAAAGCTTATTTAATTCAGGGTCATTTTTCAATGCTTTTATCTCTTCGGGAGTTGCCTTCTCAAGGGCTTCATAAAAGGAATTTTTATCTGTGCCCCATCCTGCCATAGAGCTTTTTAGTTTATCTTTCAGCGGAACTTCACCTTTCTCATTACTGTTAAGATAACCCATAGCCTGTGCGTAATCTTTATCATTGAGCTCTCCTTCGAGCTTTTTCATCATATCTTTATTATTTAAAATCTCCTGTCTTGTTTCAGGAGACGCTTCCTGAAGGGTATCGAAAATGGCCTGTTTATCTGCACCCCACCGGTCCATGGCAATATTAAGTTTTGTATTGCTGTCCAGATTATCTTTCTTTGAACGTTTAAGAATGCCCTCTATTTCTTCCTCATTTAATCCTGATTTTGTTAGCTTTTCTCTTAACTCTTTTTCTGTGAATTCTCTGTTTAAAAGAGATTTATCTATGGTTTTCAGTTTATCAGGAGGAATTTTATCTGTACCGACTTGATAACATGGACCTTTTTCAAGAAGTGCTTTAGCTTTTGTGAGATCTGCTCCACCGAGATCATCTTTAATGTCATCCATAAGGTCTTTACCGTATTTCTTTTTGTAATCCTCTATAATCGCCTTTCTTTCCCCATCTGATTTACCTTCCAGGGTTTTAAATATTAAATTCTCACTGGTTCCCGCCCCTGCCATGGCACGATGGAGTTTTTCCGCATCTGTTTCCTTTCCCTGTGTCATATAGGATTTTGCAATGGCTCTGTTTGAAGGTGAGGTGATTAAGAGGATATCAACGGTCTTTTCAAGATCTTTTCCAGTGGCCTTTTTATAAGCATCTTTATAGGCTTTTATCTCTTCAGGGGATTTGCCGTAAATAGTGTCTAAAAGGGCTTTAGTTTCATAACTCTTTGGAGGAGGAGGGACTGACATAAGAGCTTTTATATCAAGCTCTATTTTCGATGCGGTAAATTCACCTTTTCTTTTAAGAAGATCTGTCTCCCTTTCCTTCGGGTCCTTTATATTCATATCTGCCTGTGGTTCACCCTTCATAAGGAGTTCTATCTTCCCCTTCTCATAAGGACTCATTAAAAGGGTTTTATTCAGGTCTTTATCTAAATCTGTTCCACAGGTCTTTTTATATTCTTCCTTTATGGCTTTTATTTCTTCCGGAGTCTTTCCATCGAGGATCTTTACCACATCACCCTTTCTTATACTCCAGCTATCCAGAGACTGTTTTATATTATCTGCCTGTGAAAATTTACCCTTCTCAAGAAGGGCTTTTGCCTTATCCAGGTCTCCTCCCTTTAATTCACTTTTTACTACTTCCTCAAGGTCTTTTCCGTATTTTTCTTTATAGCTCTCCTTCAGGGCTTTTAATTCTTCAGGGTTTTTACCTTTGAGGACATTGTATATGGCTTCTTTATTCGCTCCCCATCCGGACATGGCATTATTCAAAACCTCTGATTCTTTTCCTGCGTCATATTTTGACTGTGCTGATTTATCTGTCTTTGAGGTCTTGTCGCCTGTCTGAGAGGGTTTTTCGCCTGTGACATCTTTCTTATATTCCACTGTTTTTTCTTTATGAATTTTAATGCCGTCAGGCCTTTCTTCATCAGACACTATTACCTTTTTCCCCGCGGAATCTGTTATTTCCTTTGATTTAATTACCGTACCATCTGATTTCGTAGTTACAGATTCCCTTTCACTTACACCTCCGTCTTTCATTGTAAGTTTGCTGTACTCTTTATTGCCCAGTCCGTCATCTCTTTCATACACTTTGGTTTCACTGCCGTCTTCATTATGTATATACGTCGAGGAAGATTTATCCTTTATGATTTTTCCATCTTTATCTTTTCTTTCACTTTCTTCACTTTCTTTCACCTCCGGCTTTTCAGTGGATCTCTCACAGGTTTTAATGGTTTTACTCCCGTCAGGATTGGTTACTTCTTCTTTAACAGTGGTTTTTCCCCGGGTAAATTTATGTTTTATTTCATCCCTTTCCTCTCTGGTTCTCTCTCTGTCACTTGCAGGAGGAGGTTCATTCTTTTTTTCATGAATCTTCTCATCTGTACTGCCATCAGACTTTACATTGCTGTCTGTTATTATTTCATTCCCCTTAGAATCATGTTCCACTGAATGTTCGGTAAAATTACCGTCATTATCCCTGTTAAGTAGCGAAGATTTACTCGATGTGCTTTTCCCTGATTTATCTTTTTCTTCCCTGAGTTCATATAAAGAATAATCACCTTCCTGAGCATCGGTTTTCTTTCTCGTGCTTATCCTGGTTTCAGTTCCGTCGGGATTCTTTATAGTTCTCTCTCTATCGGAACCTTTATCTAAAAACTTCTGTCTCTTTTTCCATTCATTTCGGAGTTCTTCATGTTTATTCTGTAATTCTTTTACCGTACCTTCAGCTAACTTCTCCTCACCTTTTTTCTCTGAAGTGACTGCATTATCTTTTACCTCTGCAGCAGTCAGTACAAAAAGATTATCCAGGAGCTTTTTTGTATCTTCCGGCACTTCAAGGGCTGCTTTATTTATAACGGAATACGGATCTGTCTGTTCATCTGTTTTACCGCAGGGCATACTATCGCCACATGAAGACAGTTTATCAATGGCACTTTTTGCCACCCTGAGAGCATCACCGGGAACGGACAGAATCGATTTAATAAGGTTTTTTCTTTCTTTCTCTTTATCTAATTTTTCAGGTTTTTCTTCTTTTTTAAGAGAATTTTTTTCCGACATAGACCGGAGGTCGGACACATTATCAAAAAATTCTTCTTTCTTACCACTTTTTGTTTCTTTTTCGTATTTATCTTCAGTTGATATTTTCTCCGGCGTGGCAGAGGGTTTCTCTGCTGTTACAGGGGAACCGGTTTTTTTAGCTTCTGACGAAGGTTTCTGAGAAGCAGGTTTTGTCCCGGCAGAAGAAGTAGCAGAAGTAGTTTTATTTTCTACTTTCATATATATTATCCCCTTTCTCTCGAAGTATATACAAATATTTTAATCTTTACATATGCAAAAATTTATAATATTTATTTTATGCTGAAAAATCTCCTGTTTAAATCAATAATCCTGTAACAGAGAACCTTTGCCAGGTTAAAACTGAACTGATGGTAATGTTTCATTATAGAGAGAAAATCGTCTTTACTTATTGTATATAATTCAGCTTTAGGCGATGAAATCTTTCCTGAAAGAGAACGGGGGGCATCGGAAAGAACTCCCATTTCGCCCAGAATATCTCCTTTATGAAGGGTTATAATACTTCTCTCATCCCATCTGTCAAAAATTCTGTAAAGGGTTATTTCACCGGATTTTATTATATAAACTTCCTCTGCTCTGTCTCCTTCATTAAACAAAACTGTTCCTTCTTCATATTTTTTCAATTTAATTCTTGTACAGATTCTCTCCAGTTCTTTCTGGTTTAAAACACTGAAAAGCGATATAGAACCAAGTATTTCTGACTTTTTATTTGATCTCTCAAGTATGTCTTTATCTTTAAGATAGGAGTAATAATCACCTAAATAATTTACCAGTCTGTCCGTAGCTTCTGCTATTTTTTCACAGAGTATTTTCGACAGATTTATACTCAGTTCCGGAGAGTTTCTCAATATAAAGAGAAAATCATCTTCTGAAATAACATATAATTCTGCCTTCTGTGAGTTTACTCTTGCAGAAAGTAATCTTTTTTCTTTTGTGATTACAGCCATTTCTCCGAAAACATCACCCTTATAAAGACTTAAAAGATCTTTATGTTTATCTTTTTCCTTATAGAGTAATATTTCTCCTGATTTGATTATATATACATTGTCTGCACTGTCTCCTTCTCTGAAAAGAATAGTCTGTCCTTCATATCTTCTTAATTTTATCTTCTTTCCAATCTTCTCAATCCTGGATTCAGAAAGAGTACTGAAAAAAGGAGTGTTCTTAACAATATCTTTTTTATTATAAAATTTCTCTATATCAGTAGAGATTCTTTTCAGAGGGCAGGCCATAGTGAGTGAGAAATCCCTCTTTTCTTTTTCCTTAAAAGCAGCATAATTTTTTAATTTTTCATCCAGCAAATAATAACAGAATATGTGATATTTTGCTTTTTCAAGAAAATCAAAGGATTTCCTGATGTAATCAGTTTCTCTTACTTCGAAAAATTTCACAAAATGTTCATTAAATTTTATATATTCCTGAAGAAATAATTCATAATGTTTCAGAATATTTTCTTCACCGAAATAAGAAACAAATTCTTTCTCATAGTCATTGTTCACAATGATCTTTTGTTTCTTTTCATAAAACTCTTCAAGACTTGCTCTGAAATCTTCTATCGTTTTTATAATATCTTTTTTCATGGCTTCATCTATATCTCTATCGTTACCAGTAATCGGTTTCATATATATAATACTGTTCTTATCTGTAATATAAGAAGATATCAGTGGCACTATATGTTTTATATAAGACTCCAGAAGAATAAGTTCATTTAAAGGATAAAATTTTTCTCTAATTGTTTTCAGAGAAACTTCCTGTTTTGCAAACATTGCTTCAAGCTCTTTTATAAGAAGAGAAATTTTATTTTTTTTCTCTCTCTTATTCCAGTGAAATGTTAATTCTCCGGTTTTATTTATTAAAGACTCTGTTTTCAAAATAATCTCTTTTATCTCTTCTATATTATTTTTTAAAAACTCAATATTGCTCTGAACAAAAGCAGAAAGAAGTGATCCATAATATTCATTTCCGGCATCTAATGCATCTAATTTTTTATTGTTATATATTCTCTGAATTGTTTCTTCCATAAAATAAAGAGGTATACACTTATTCATAATAACTCCCTTCCCCTGTTATTTCTACAGTTTTGAACTTTACATATCCTTCTCTAACTTTTATGAGACCTTTTTCAGCCATGACAAAATCTTTTTTTTCGAAAGCACCTTCCAGTATACCGAGACCTTCATCTATTTCAGATAAACCTTTTTCAATAATTTTTTTAAATTTATCCAGGTGACTGTCAGAAGAAAGGGTTTTCTCTACCAGTTCTTTCAGTTCTTTTTCCTGGGCATCGTAAATTATATCTCTGAGATCATCCATATATTTCCATCGCTCTTCTTCTGAAATTAAACTCTGAAAAGTGAGATTTATAAGACGCTTCAGAGCGGAAAAAAAAGTGGAAGAGAGAACCCTTTTTTCTGCTTCCATTAAGAGAAATTCTTCTTCAGAAAGGGAATTATTTTTATCCAGAAGAGCCATTTCTCTATAAAGTTTATCCAGTTTATACTGAATTAACCTGTTATTATCTTCAATATTTTTCAGATGAAGGTTCTTAAAGCCATCCTTATATCTGTTGACATGTTTTTCTGTTATTTCAAAGGATTTTAATAGTTCTACAAGATTATTTTTAACTGCAGTCAAACCTAAAAGTTGCTCCTGAAGTTCTCCTTCTGCTTCTTCGAGAGGAAAAGAAACACTGTTATATTTCAGATTCCACACAAAATAAGGTAATTTCATTCCTGTCACTCCCTGTTCTATTTAAAAAATTTTTTGGCCTCTTCAATCTGTCGTTCCACCTTTAAAAATTCTTCATAAGACTCTCTTGTTGACCATGATCCATCTTTAACATAATTAATACCTTCACTTACCACTTCTTTACCTTTATTTATTCCCTTTGATACAAAATTTTTTCCCTCTTTTATACCTTCTGAAGCAATCTGTTTACCTTTATCCAACAATTCTCTCTCTTTTTGCATGTTTTCAATTATTTTTAAAATTTGCTTCTTATTCTGGGCCATTTTTCTTGTTTCCTGAAAATCTTTAACATACTTTACAGCATCATCTCCGATTTTTCCTGCCCCTTTAATAACATCATCTCCGAATTTACTTACACCCTGAAAGATATCATCTCCGAATTTACTTACACCCTGAAAGATATCATCTCCGAATTTACCTGCTCCCTTCAGTACATCATCGCCCCATCTAGCCATCTGTCCTGAAACGGGAGATACTGCTTCATATGCCGGTCCTATAACCTTTTCGGGAGCCATAAGAACTGCTGCAAGAGCACATCTTCCCAGACCTTCAAGTCCGTCCAGAGCTGCTTCTTTATAATGGCCCTGTTTAAATTCCTGTCCTGCTTCCACAAATTTACCGGAAGCACCCATAGTAAAAGTATCTGCTGTATCTGCTATATTCTGTGTGGCCTCAGCACTTTCTAGATTTGATTTGTTTACTTCTTCCTGAGAGTGAAGAATATTTGCTACATGGTCATCATTTGCATTTTTATTTTTAGCCAGATCCATCTGAGTTTTCTCTGCTTCTTTATTTTCTTTGTCCAGTTTATATTGATCTACCCCTGTAATTCCATATTTAAGCATGTGATCTGTGTTGAAATAATAATCTGACTTTTTCAATCCTTCCTTCATTGTTTCTTTTGACTGATTCATAGAATTATCAATTGATTTTTCAGAGCTATTCTGATTTTCTTTATATTTCTTATACTTTTCCGGATCTTCTTGTTTTAGCTTATCTTCAAATTCTTTCACTTTCTTTTCATCAGGCCCTCCGGAACTGTCATATTTTACTCCCATAGAATCCAGGTAAGCTCTATCTTTCGCCTTTTTTATTTCTTTATCTGACAAAGCCTGTTCTTCTTTGTATGTCTTATATTTTTCAGGATCTTCTTTCTGTAACTTATCTTCAAATTCTCTCACTTTATCCTGGTTGAGGCAAGAACCGGGATCATCCTGTTGTCCTGTAGCATAATTCCAGAGACTGGTAAAAATACCACATGACTCTTCTTTTGACTCTTTATCTGCTTTTGCATCCTGAGAAACGACAGTTTTATCTTTCGTGTCTATTTTATTACTTTCCTGAGGAACATCAGTTTTTGATTGAGGTTTTTCTGTTTTCTCTATTTTTTGCTCTGTCTTAGTCTGAGTTTTTTTATTCTCTTTATTATACTGTGGTTGAACCTTCGATGTGGAGGTATTAATAGTATTACTCATTTTAAATCACCTCTGAATTATTATAATATAGATTGAATATCAATTCTGAGTAAACCTTATTGGTCTCTTAAAAACTGTCAGGAAATAACTACATTATAGTTACATTTTATATCGTGACGCGTGACGCGTGACGCGTGACGCGAGGATACTAATCGTTCTAATAATTTGCGAGAGTTATTTTTCTTACAGTCCTTATTTTATGACAGGTTTACACAAAATATCCCGGACAGTCAGTCTCTCTTATCTGGCAGGGTTTTATAAAAAAGCTTATTTTAAAATTATAACATATTTTCAGGTAACTTAAAAGTGACAGCTATATCACAATATTATGGAATTTTATTTTTTACTGTGATATAATATTTAGAAAGTTGTAAAAATTATAAAGGAGAAATACCTATGAGATGTCCGAGAGATAAAATGCCTCTGGAAGAAGCATTATGTGAAAACAAGATTTTTGCCGACACATGTTCCTACTGTGACGGTATATGGCTTGATAACGAGGAATTAAAGACCCTTACAGGCCTTGAGAGAGATATTCTGGAAGGGGAAAAAATAAAAGAAGGAATAGAATGGGATGAAATTCTTTTATGTCCTGTATGTAATATTGAAATGGAAAAAAGATATTTTTCAAAAGAGAAAACTGTAAAAATAGACAGATGCCCGTCATGTCTCGGTATATGGCTTGATACGGGAGAGATGGCACCTATACTTGAAATAGTCTACAAAATCAAAGAAGGAAAACGTTAAGACGAACCATCTATATCAATCATTTCCACTCCGTCCATATAGATTTTTTTCGTCGGCCTTTCCATTGTTCTGAGTTTGGACATAACTCCTACTATTCTTTTAAGCTGCTCCTCTATTGTATCCAGCAGTTTGCCGAGTTCTTCCCTGCTTACCGTATTCTTTTCAGCCTTTAATATCATCACATTACCCAGGACAGACGTCATGGGATTATTTATTTCATGAGAAATAGATACAATTATCTGTGATATGGTATTCAGCTTTTCAGCTTCTATAAGTTTTTGCTGTGTATCAATGAGCTGCCGATTTTTCTCTTCCAGATCAATGGTTCTGTCTTTAACCTTATGTTCCAGATTTTCATATAATTCTGCAAGTTCTCTTGTCATCTGATTGAAAGCATTTGCCATAAGGTTGAGTTCATCCTGTCCCTCTATGGAAACAGAATAAGAAAAATCACCTTTTGCTATGGACTTTGCACCTTTATCCAGAGCTTTAAGCGGTTCCGTAATACTCCTGGTTACAAGAAAACTCAGAGAACCTGCCAGAATAAGAACTATAAGTGCTACCAGACTTATGGCCCATATGGCTCTGTTTTCCACATTTCTTGTTTCTTCTATATATTTTTTATCTTCTTTTCCTACATCCAGAGTTATAGCAACTACATTACTATCAATTCTTTCTATAAACGATCGTATCTGATTTTTAACTCTTAATTTTACAGCAAGCCAGTCATCAAGTTGTGCCAGATCAATTATTTTCCTTATCTGTTCCGGCAGTAAATCTCTCATACTTATAAAGGAATTTATAATATGCCTGTTCTTATATTTCTCCTCTTCGCTGTAACTCAAAACATTTATTGCATCCTGAATATGTCTGTCAAATTCATCCAGTTCCATATTACATTGAAGGAGCATATCCATATCCTGCATAGAAGTGCCTCTTTCAAGAAGACCGGTTATATGTAAAATACTGTTATATAATTTTAGAAGTGACATTTCCTGATTATGTTCATATATAAGAAAAGTTGTCTGTTGTCTTATTGTATCAATATAAAAAATACCGACAGAGTTTCCAAGTAATCCCAGAAGTAAAATGAAAGAAAAACATATAATAAGACGGGAACCTATATTTATATTTCTCAAAATCAAAACTCCTGTTCTGAAATTATCTTTTCTATAGATTGTGCCATACGTGAAGTAGCAATATCAGGTTTTACATTTCCTTCCAGTGCATAATGAACTTCCATCTGAATAATTCTGGATATTCTATTATACTCAGGTTGAACAGGCCTGGGACGGGCAAGTTTTACAATATCAAACAGGTATGATATGGAAGAATTTACTTTTATAATGTTCTCGTCGTAGTAGCAGGATTTCCTTGTAGGATTCTGTCCCAGTTTAATGGCTTTAAAACATTGCTGTTCTTTAGATGTAAGAAATTCTATTAATCTGAAAGCTTCTTTCGGGTGTTTGCTCCTGGCACTTATTACAAGATTCCATCCACCCAGAGTAGAAACATTTTTATAACCTTTTTTCCCGGCAGGGAGAGGAAAAATAGCAAATTTACCTTTAACAGCAGACACATCACTGTTTAACAGTGTATAGGCATAAGGCCAGTTTCGCATAAATACACTGTTACCGCTCTGAAAATAATTTCTTCCGTCTTCTTCCTGAAAAGCTGTTATACCTTTTGAAGAGATGGTAAGCATATCACAATAGGTTGCCAAACCTTTTACAGCCTGAGGACTGTTCAGAATTACTTTATTGTTATCTGAAATTACATCTCCTCCGTAACTCCATACATACTCGAGGTAGTTTGCTACCAGTCCTTCATATTTGTCTGCCTGAAATACAAAACCTACCATATGGGGATGTTCTTTGATTTCATTTTTAACAATCTCTTTAGATATTATCTTAAGATCATCCCACGTATGGGGAGGTGAAAAGCCGTATTTATTCAGAAGATCTTTTCTGTAGTAAAGTAAACCTGCATCTGTAAACCACGGGAATGCAACTATATTACCATTCCATGTATTCGCCTTTACTGTGCTGTCGAGAAAATCACTCATGTCGATTCTGCCTTTTATATAATCATTTAAAGGCAAAATCCATCCGTTTTTTGCAAATTCAGTAGTCCAGACTATGTCTGTTACATAAACATCTACCCCTGAATTTTCATCTTTCAGCCAGTCTACATATCTCTTATATCTTCCACTATCGGTTTCAGGTGTTTCAAGGAAATCTATCTTAATATCAGGATTAATCTTTTCAAAAACAGACAGTTGTTGTTCCAGAACAGAAAAATCCGATCCGATAGAACCACTTGCTATACTGATAGTAGTCCTTTCTTTGTTTTCTGTCTTACAGCCTGTTATTATAAGGAGAGAAATTAATATAAAAAGAAAATATTTCTTCTTAATCATCAATAATTACTCTATATTTCTATTTTAAAGACTTCAGAAACAGTTCCTATAATGACATCAGGGTCAAAGGGTTTGGTTATATAATCATTGGCTCCGCATTCCATTCCCGTTTTTTTATCAATTTCCTGTCCCCTGGCTGTCAGAAGTATTATATAAGTATTCTTTAAATCAGCATCTTTTTTTACTTTACTGCATACATCATAACCGTCCATTTCAGGCATCATAATATCAAGAAAAACAAGATCCGGTTTTTCTTTTCTTATAACCTCAATGGCTTTAACTCCGTTTTCTGCAGTAAATATTGTTACATCCTTATCGGTAAAATCTTCAAGAGCCTGTTCCATAAGGATTCTCATGTAAGGCTCATCATCTACTATCAATATTTTTTTAGACATTATATACCTCCTTAAACATACAGGGAATTTGTAGCAGAAATAGCATATACTGCCAGTGTTGCAAGGGTAGTCATAACCTTATAGTCTTCTGATGTATACTCAAAAGGCTCTTCCGTACTGATATTCATAACACCTATAGTTTCATTTCTCACCCTCAGAGGTATACAGATTAAAGAACTTATTTTGTTCTTTCCTTTAATAAACCGTGGGTCATTCTGTAAATTATTTATTATTTCACCTCTTCCCGTAACCAGTACGGTCCCTGCAATACCTTCACCCGGTTTCAGGGTTACTTTTACATTATAATTCTTACCGATACCGGAAACAATTTCCAGAGTTCCTTTATCTTTATTCAATAACATTATAGATGCACTGTCGGCTTTTATAAGCCTTGTTGCTCTTTCCAGAATTAATATCCCTGCTTCTTCACTGTTAAGGCTGGTTATGCTCTCTGCTATATCATAAAGAAGACTTACTTCTTTATATTTATCAAGGAGTTCACTGGCAAGAGATCTCTTTTCATAATCCATATAGGTCAGATAATTAAGAAGAGAAACAACAGGAAAAGCATTTTCTGTTCCTGTCACCCAACCTATAATATCATTTATACCCTCCACCGGATATTTTTCAAAACCTTCTCTGCATGTTTCACCCAGTAACAGATTATCTTCTACATCATAAATACCTATACCGGAATTTATAGATTTAATAATAGAATTTAAAATAGAAGATACTTCTTTTCTGGATATGAATTTTTTAAAATCTATTTCAGGCAAGAGTCTCACCTCTCTTTATAAATTAGGTTCCAGGTTTCAGGTTTTCTAAACCCAACACCCGGCACAAAAATAAAAAATTCTGTAATCTTAATATACTTTTGCATTTTTTATAATTTCCTTGTTTTTACTGGCTTTATAGTTAAACAGGTTCTGGGTTACAGGTTATGGGTTTTAAAACTTCTTAATCCAACACCTGGCACCCAATAGCCATACCCCTCATTTGGGACATTTATTTTGACTTCATTCCTGGATTATTTTTTATAGTTTCTAAAATCTGCAAAATTATAATAATCTTAAAATACTTCATCAGTCAACGGGAATAGTGAATGAAAAATTACTCCCTTTGCCCGGCTCACTTTCGACCCATATTCTACCGCCGGACTGTTCGACAATCTTCTTACAGATAGCCAGACCTAGACCGGTACCACCGGGTTTATTCGTAAGTCCATTAACAACCTGTTTGAACTCATCGAATATACTGTCATGATGTTCTCTCTCTATACCTATACCTGTATCTATTATACTGAATATTATTTCGCTATTATTTCTTTTTACCCTGCATATTATGGAACCTTTATCGGTAAATTTTATTGCATTTGAAATCAGGTTAATTAAAACCTGTATTATAGTATATTTATCCATCATAATCTCAGGCAGACCTTCCTGAATATCTTTTATAAATTCAATTTCTCTGTCCTGTAACAGAGGAGAAATAGAAGAACTTATATGGTCTATAATGGTATAAACAGAAGAGGGTTCTTTTTTTAATTCCACATTACCTGATTTCAATCTGGCCATGTCCAGAATATTATTTATAATAGACGTTAATCTCTCTCCTTCCATACTGATTATATCCAGGTTGACATTTATCTGTTCTTTTGATTTTTCTAATTGTTCCTCTGTAAGAGCACCGGAAAAAATCTTTTTAAGTTTCTTTTTGATAATTTTTGAAAATCCGACAATTGATGTAAGAGGTGTTCTCAATTCATGTGATACTGTCGATATAAAAGAAGATTTCAGTTCATCAAGTTTTCTCAGTTCGCTGTTTGCTTTCTCAAGCTTTACAGTCCTTTCCTGCAATTCCATCTGAGACTGTTCAAGCGAATCAAGCATCTTATTAACTGTAACAGAAATATTTGCCAGTTCGTCATTACCTTCTACAGGAACTCGTAAAGAAAGGTTCTTGCTTTCTCTTATAGACACCACAGTTTCTTCAAGATGGCTCAGACGGAATAAGATTACCTTCTGTAACATAATAATCAGACCGATACCGAATAACAGGCCTATAAATGTAATTACAGAAATAAAATAAAACACAGTAATTTTGCCATGTTTATAAATATTTCTTACACTTTCTACCCTTACAATAAGACAGGGTTTATGATAAATATCTTTAACAATGGTATATCCCATCACCGTATCAGAATTTATAGCTTTTACAAAAATAGACTCATCTGAACCGTTAAGAACGTTTAATGCTCCAAGAAAATCACCGGGAAGGTCTGTTTCTTTAACAGAATAGATACTTACCTGAAGTTTTGTTGTATCAGAAAGAGATTTTATCTCAGAATCATCCAGATAACGGCCCATAATCAGTATTCCACAGGGAGGTCCCGTCTCGTCTGTATGTAAAACAGGTTTTGAAACTATCAGCATAGGGCATTCATCAAGAAGAAGAATTCCTGCTACACTGCTTTTTAAACTTTTATGAGTAAGTAACATACTGCCAGGAATAATGTGAGATTTCAAAGACTTTGAAACAGGTATTTCACACTGTTTGTTCAGATCAAAACATTTGCTGAAAACAATATGATTTGAGCTGTCCATAAAAATCATAAGATTCATTTTTAAATTGGCAAAAGTATTATCCATAAGATTGGATTGAATATATTCATTGTTTCCGGATTGTTTCAAAAAATTATATGTATCATCCCAGTAAGCCCAGTCCTTCAGAGTTATATTTATAGAAGTAATTTTATCGGAAAGACCGTTCGTTGCTCTTTGAACATTCACCTGTATTTCTGTTTCTTCCAGTCTGGAAAAACCTTCCAGAATTATCTTTTGCGAGGAAATATATAATAAAAAAATTAATAAAATAAGAGCTAAACATACAACTAATAATGTTTTATTCTTTAAAGACATAAAATCACCGAAAATCTCTCTCTTCCCATTTATATTAAAAATCAAATTACCTTTCTCAATTTTGCGAAAAAGAGAATTTTGAAACACTCCTCATCAATATAACGAGAGATATTTCTCTGGTTTTAATTACTTTCCTTTCTTTTATCTTTAAAATTATTTTAGAATAATTAAATAAAGAAAGAACTTCCTTTTGAAGGAAAGTTTTGTTTTCTGGCGAAAATTTTATATCGTGAGTCGTGAAAAGTGAAAATTACACATCACGCATTACGCGTCGCGATTATAAATAAAAGGAGGTGAATTTAATGGAACCCGGTTATTGTCATTGCTGTGGTAATCATAATCCACCGGAAGAAAAAAAATGTAAAAAATGCGGTGCAGAAATCATAAACCTGGACAGAAGCTCGAATATAGTTCAGGGATTGAGAAGCGGTGTTATAGCAGGATTAATTATTGCCCTGGTGGCAGGAATTTTATCTGCCGCTGTTGGTTCTCTTTTCAGTAGTTCTGCATTAGTCGGCGCTGGTTTCTTTATAATTGTATTTATTTACTGGGTAATCGCTGGTATTATTATAGGAGCAATTGCAGGAGCAACCAGTTCACTCTGTTTTTACCAGAATGCAGCCGGAATTGGAGCAATAGTAGGTTTTATTATGCTATTTCTTGTTGGCGGAAGCTGGTATATAAATATAGCTCTTGGTAGTGGAGCAGGTTATCTGGCTTCTTACATAGAAAGAAAACATTTCAGAAAAATGACATGGCTATGAGTAATGAAAATAAAGATCAGAAAAAAACTGCCGGTATTTCTTTTATACAGGCTTTAAACACTCCTAAAACTTTCTCGTCTTCCACAAACGGTGCATGGAATCTTATGAAAAACAGAATGATGAAAAGTGAAGTGGAAGAAGGGAAAAGCGATGGGAGTGATGTTTTTGAAGCAGAAGAAAATAAAGAGGTAAAAAGAGACAGCCGTGATAATTTTCAGAGTGCTCCTGTGCTGGTTTCACCTGCTGACGGACTGGATAGTTTTCAGGAAAAAAATAAAGAAGAAGAAAAAAATAAAGTCGATAAATGGGAAAAACATTACACACCTCCCGTACTTCCCGGAGAAGATATAGTTGCAGGTAAAGAAGAAATCAATTTTAAGGAACAGGATATATTTTCATCTGTTTCAAATGAAAAAGAAGGATTTTCTCGTGAAACAGATTCTGCCTTATACATACAGTTCTGCCAGCTTATTCCCGCTCTGGAACAAAAACTCATACCTTTTGAAAAAAGACAGGATTATCTGAAGGAAATAGAAATTTATATAAAGAAAAAAAAGAAATCATTGAATCGATTATATAACCTGAAAAATCCTGGAGAAGAAAAAATAAAATTTCTTACAGACAGAGCTTTTAATGTATTTTCACAATCTCTAAGTGAACTCGGATTTTATCTTCGTGATGATTCTCACATACATCTCACTCTGGCAGGACAGCTTTCTTCGGAAGGGAATAATCTATTCCTTAAAGCAAGAAAAGAGTTAAGTAAACATGTTTAATTTAAGTAAAATACCCGGATTAAGTGTAAAAACAGATATCACCGGAGAGGTACATTCAAAACCTGATATAAAAATCCTTACAGCAGAAATTTCTTCCCTCTTCGGCAAAGACAGAGAAAATCTGAGTCCTGTTCCCGCAAGTAAGGGAGAAATGACGGTAAAGCAGAATTTACCTGACATAAGAGAGGAAACTTCACTTGTACCAAAAGATATACCGAAAGCAAAAGACGATGAATTTACTTTTGCATCTGTAGCAGGTTTTACAGGAAAAGCCTCTGAGAAATATGAAACCACACAGAAGGGACATACTATAAAAAACTGTTATAAAGGCATATCATCGGACGGAACACCTGTTACAAAATGGGAAGGAGTTAACCAGGATAAAACATCCTATAAAGCAGAAGGAAAAGAAACAGGAAACGCAGTTGAAATAACCTCTAAAGGTATTAACGGAGAATTTGAAGCTCATGCGGAACTTATAAAAGAAAACCTTACAGATAAAAAAGAAACTCTTTATATAAAAAATAATAAAACAGGAAATGAAAGTACCTTGAAAACAGAAATAAAAGGAAGAGATGAAAAACAGAGCGGTACTTTAAAAACCTCTGACGGTGATTTTATGACCTGTGACGTGGAAAAATCGGGCGGAAAAATTACCGGTGAAACAATACTCATAGAATTCGAAGACGGAACCATTGAACTCAGAGAAAGTTTATATGATAAGGAAAAAAATATAAAAAATCTTTCTTTTTTTTCTGACAGAGAAACGAAAGAACTGACAGAATTAAATTTCACGGAAAGAGAAGCCATAGAAGTGATTGCAAAAAATCTCAGGGAAGGTAGAATAAGTACTGCAAAAATAAAACAGGAGATCTCGGCTCACGATTCTATGTGGGACGAAGGTTCATTACTTGAACTTATAGAACAGGAATACTCCTTTAGCCTTGATGAAGAGAAAAATCCTGTCTGCACAAAAAGAAATAAGATATATGATAAATCAGGCAATCTCACAGGTGAAGATGAAGAACAGACTGCTTACAGAACCAGGGAAGGAACAGGTGAAAGAGAATACGCAGTAATCAGAAAAAGCTATGATTTTTCAGGTGAAGAAAGCATACAGACAGGTGAGGAAGAGTATATTGAAAGTTTTTCAAAAAAGAAAGATCTCCAGTTCAGTAAAACATTTTTCCAGTATGGAAGGAGAATTTATAAAAGAACAGACAGGATACAAAAGGGAGATGTAAGTGAAGAGTATAAAGATCTCAGCACTATAACGGAAACAGGAACAAGACTCTTTTTTGCAAGACTTTTAGAGAAGAGCTCAGAAGAGCTAAATATAAGGCATAACAGCCATATATTTTATAATTCCATAGAAACAGAAGAGAGAGAATTGAGGATTACCGGGTATAAATCTCAGAAGAATCCTTCTTTTTCAATTATGAGAGCTGATCTATTAAAGGGTTACAGTAATGTATTGCCTCTCTGGATATTAATGTCATCAACATATGATCAGATAGAAACTCAGTATCTATTTGAGGGCATTAAAGATTCAACTGTTATAGACAGATTTGATAAGAGTACATTATTTCATAAATACAGAGGAACACTCAGACAGGAAGAATTGAAAGGAGAACCTCTTAAAGAAGCGGCAAAGATACAGGCACGAATAGACGAAGAGACCGTGCAGAAACTCGGGAGTGAGTACAGAAGTGATATAGAGATGAGATTTGCCGAAAAAGCAAACAAATTTTTCAATGTCCAGACCATAGCTTATCTGAAAAACAACAGTCCTTCTAACTGGATAAAAAAAGGTGATGAAATATCCATATCGGAAATGACGGAACATATTATGTACTGTATGTACAGATACAGCGAAAACAATCTGAGAAGAACATCTGCTCTTGAGAAAAAACATACCTTCTTACCTCTCATAATGTCAGGAGAACTTGGCATTGAAGCACTTGTGGGTCAGAAATTCGGTCTTGACCTTGTATTCCTGCTCTGGGAAATGTTAAATATAATAGGCCATACAGAAGGGAAAGACAGATTTGCATCTATAAAGATTTAATAAATATTTTATAATCTTAACTGAAGAAATCTAAAAAGTTGGATTTCTTACAGAATTTATATATATATTCGTTAGAATTATGTTTATCAGGAATTCGAAAATCGTAACGCGTGACGCGTTACGCGTTACGCGTCACGATTAAAGAGGTGACTTTACGTGGGAGTAATCTTACATTCCAGATATGCCAGAACATTTTCAGAAAGAGTAATTGAAAGATATGAGAAATTTCAAAGGTTAATCAGGGAAAAAGAAGGTAAAGTAAACGGTTCCGGTGCCATACTTCAGGAGAAAGATATCTCTTCAGGGGAGCTTGACGTTACAAATTTTTCATGCGGAGAGATTTCCATTCAATTGAAATCCTGTGTGAGAAGACATAATGTCCATCTTTTCTGTCAGTTTCGTCAGGGTTCAAGAGGAAATAATGACAATCAGTATATAAATATTCATGAAGACATAGCAGAAGTGGGACTTCTACTGGACACGCTTAAAAGATCCAGAGTAGACAGTATAAGTCTCTATATGCCTTTTATACCGTATTTAAGACAGGATAAAAAGGCAGGAGACCGGGAGCCTATATCTGCGAAGAATCTTTTTTCCCAGCTTGAAGCTTCAGGAGGGAGAGTATTAAAAGGTTTTGCCACATCAGACATGCACAATAATGCCTGTGAAGGTTTTACAGATCTCCCTGTAGATAAAATTGCCGCATTCCCGCTATTTGTACTCTACTACAAGGTAAAACTGGCAGAAGAATTAAAAGAAAAAAGAGTAGTCGTAGTATCGCCTGATGCAGGCGGAACAACAAGGGCGGAAAAACTTGCCAACTGCCTGGGCGCAGATGTGGCAGTTATATATAAAAAACGAGAAAAAGGTAAAGAAGCTGTATCTAAAGCACTTCTCGGAGACGTAGACGGGAAAATTGCCATTATGATAGATGACATGATCTGCACGGGAGGCTCCATTGTAAACGGAGCAAAACTCCTCGAAGACAATGGAGCCACCCAGGTTTATGCCTGCGCAACTCATGGCCTCTTTAATATAGATGCAAACAGCAAAATCCTGACAGAAGAAAAACTCTACAGGTCAGGCCTCAGAGTACTCATAACAGATTCCATTCCCCGTTCCCAGGTCTATTATGATAGCTGTTATAAATGGCTCAGAATCGTCAGCCTTGCCAAATATTATGCAGATCTGGTTTACTGCAATGAAGCAGGTATATCTGTAAGAAAAATTCTGGATATGCATCTTGAAAGAGCAATAAAAGAACAGACAGATATAAATGACTATCTTATACCACAGCAAAAAAGAGCCATCAGCGGTGAAGTCATCGGTGATAGAGTAGAAGTATGATCGCCTTATCAGACGGTATCGTTCCCATATTAAAAAGCATATACAGGGAAATCCGGTTCTTCAATCGGTGGCGGTTTCGGGATTTTCATAATTACACACCTCCTCTTTCTCATGGCAGGTAACGGTCTATGAGTAAATATCTCCCCTCTTTCTATTATAAGCAATTTTCATAAAAATATAAAGGGTTCATAATAATTTTTTTGCTATTTTGCTATTTTTTTCTATAACAAAAAATTAGTTGACTTTGACTTAATTTTTGTGCTATAGTACTTTATAAGTACGACTGTCTGATTTTTTCAGAAAAGAGGACAAAAATTGAGAAAAAAAGCTTTTACTCTTGCAGAAGTAGTAATTGGTATTTTTTTGCTTGGTATTATTATAGTCACAATTACTTCTGTATTTATAAGCGGTCTTTCTGCAGCAAAAAAGTCAGGGAAAAAAGTTACAAATATAGTCCTTGCAGAGAGAATGTTGAGCAGAATTATGTTAATGGATTATGGTGATATAAAGACAGGTACCTTTAAGGGGGGAACAACTCCACAGGTCGATAATTTTCCTCCGTCTCCCTATCCGTCTGAAATACCGGGAGGGAGTAAAGGCGGGACTGTCTATGTTTATACGGTAAAAGTAAGTGATGTCACAGGAACCGTCGGTAAACTGAAAAGTATAATTGTAACAGTAACAAGTAAAGGGGCAGGTTCGGAAGGCACGACAGCTACAACACTGGAAACGTTTAAAAGCCAGTGAACAAAATTTAATTATAACCTGTTACCAACCAGTAACAGGTTATAATTACTGACCTGAGCATAAACATGTATATATTATTTATGCTCACCACAGTATAAGAAAGGTTTATTATGAGAGGTCATTCTGTATTGGAATTGATGTTAACAGTAATAATATTCTCTATATTTTTACTTGCTCTTACGGCTATTTTCAGTACAGGCCTTAAATCATGGAATCTGGTTCAGAATAAAACTGAGACACAGCAGGAAGCATCTCTCTGTAACATGTTTCTTGTAAAAGATTTCCGCCACACAGACCAGTCCACTCTGACAATAGGAGGAAAAGGTTATGAATATGCCATATTGCAGAGTGATATAAATGAGTTCGGTGCCAGTGAATATGATCAAACGACGGGGAAACCGAAATGGCAGGCATATATTCTATACTATACTTTTCCCAGGAGTAAAAAAGGTAAAGAATTTTCTATGGTTCTGACAGATCCGTCTACTATCCCCGCCGGACTTGATCCGAATAATCCAAGGTCAGGGAAAAAACTCATAAGAAAGATATTAAAACATGCTCCCTTTATAAACAAGAAATTAACAGGTTTCGAAATATATTTTAATGATATTGACGTAAAAACGGCAGGAGAAGAATATATAGGGAAACCAAAAGTATTATCCAGACATGTATATGAAATGGATCTGAAGCAAAATCCTGATCATGAAAATGCGATTGACATAGATATTATTATAGTAAAATCTATGCTGGAAGACAGACTGGCTTTTACAAAAGATTTTTCTGACAGTGCAGGTAAAGAAAAAGTAATACTCAAAAATACTGTAATATTAAATAATACGGAACAATAAAAAGAAAGGAAGGGTAGTTATTATGAAAAAATCTTCAAATAAAGGTATAGTCCTTGTATCTATTCTCATGGTGACAGTAGTTCTGCTTATGGTTGCAAGTTCCCTGATTGTTCTTAATTACTACAATCTCGGTTTCACAAATATGTCAGAAAACAACGCATCAGCTCTTAAAATAGCAGAAGCAGGGGTAGCCTATGCAATATACTGTCTTAAAGAAGATCCGACATGGGAACCCAATCAGCCTGTCGTCTATAAAATGGAAGATGTGCCGGGGCGGTTCGAAATAACCTTTGATAGAACAAAGCCATATTATTCAGTAAATAATTTAAAAAATAATGCTACAGATCCCAAGGTTCTTCCCGGATGGGGCGGTAAAGGTGTTCCCGGACATTCAGTTGATCTTATTGTAACAGCCTATGCAGGGAAGGAAAATGATACCAAAGCGGTAAAACATATCAGAGCCATACTGCAGAGAGATTTATATTACCCCGGTTCTTTCTCAAGCGGCCAGACAACAGTAGATGCCAACACAGCAGATATACAGACAGAGGCTACAAAAGAAAATCCGGGTATTGCAGGAAATATTCATTCAAACAGTGTCAAATCAGGAGGAGGCAGTGACGACGGTTATGCCATAAATACAAAGAATTCTAAAGTGTTATTACATGGCGGCAAAGCCAGCGCACAGGGTGAAATTAATATTCCTGATCTTGATACAGACTCAACAACAGCTTCTTTCTCATCCAGTAAAAATGTAACACCTCTGGATCTGAATAAAATTATCAGTAACGGAAAAGCAAAGACATCCAGTAAACTGACAGGAGGCACCTATGTAATTAATAAAGATGATGTAAAGGGCCCGTCCACTCTGCCTGCTTCCTGTGAAGTAAAAAAAGGTAAACTTTATATAAAAGAAGATCTTGCTTTTACAGGTGATGTAAAATTCGAATTAAACGATAAGTCAAAAGATGCAGGCATATATCTGGAAAAAGATAAAAACGGCAATGCACCATCATTATATGTAGACCAGGGAAACCTGAAAGTTGCAGGGCCGATAAAGGGAAACGGTTCATGTTACGTATCAGGCAAAACTGCCCTTATAGGGGAAACAAATATTGTGGCTTCTGACGATACAGGTGTCGCTGTTCTCAGTAAAGGCGATGTTTCTATGGAATTACCTTCCAGCAAGAAAAAGGCTTTAGATCTCAGCATTACCGGTCTTGTCTACAGTCATGGAAATATAAATGTTAATATCCTGGAGCCGACCAGTGATATAAATCCTGCCAATAATATTTCAGCAACTCCCTGGCCTGATGACTGGGAAGATAGTTCGGGCGGTTCAGGCGGTTCAGGCGGTTCAGGCGGTTCAGGCGGTTCAGGCGGTTCGGGCGGTTCGGGAGGTTCGTCCACTTTCACCTATAATCTGCCTATATCAGGCAGTAATTCTCAATTCAATATAGATATACATAGTAATGACGGAGACATCAGTACCATTAAAAGAGATTCTGATGGTAGCTATACAGTGGAAATTATTCCCGGTAGTCCTCCCAGTCAATTACGTATTTTTATCCAGAAACAGGGGACGGGCGAGTTACTTGTTGATAAGACTATAACCATCAATGACTCTACACAAATGTTCTATGGAGCCAATTCACAGGTTGCCCAAATTCTTGATTCATATTATTCTGTTTCCAGTTCAGGTTCAGGTAGTGGAGGTACAGGTAGTGGAGTTACAGGTACAACTGCAACACCGACTCCATCAATCACTGCCGACAAAATCCCTCCTGATTTTTCTTTCACCGGAGGTCTTGTAGCAGTGGATCCCAATAATCCTGTTCCCAGTAAAACCAATCCTGATACAGGTACAGCAGGAAATATTAAGGTCTCTATAGGACAGGGACATGTATCCATAATATCTTCACCGAAATATCTTAAACTTCTGGACTTCAGTGAATCAAGTAATGTCAATTTCCGGTGTATCTTCTGGAGCGAAATTTAATTCAATTAACCGGGCAAGCAGACCGGATAATTCGTTGCCGGTATATAAAAACTCTCTGTAAGGGGAGAAATTTAGTGGTGAGCAGACAGGTTTCTTGCTCACCACTTACTATTTACTCATTCAGGCTTGCTTTAAGAGTCTCCTGAATGGCGCTCCAGCTCTTCTCGTTTGCTTCCACTTCCTGAACATAGGTGGAAAGTTCCGTACTGAGAAGCTTATTCGCTTCTGTCAGTTCTTCTATTTCTTCATTCAAATATTTTATATAGGTCCTCAATTCAATAACTTTTGCATCAAACTTCTTTTCCACATGTTCTCTTTTAGTGTTCTCTTTATCCAGTTCTTCCAGGAGTTTTTTCTCCAGATTTGCTATCATGTCTTTCTGAGAAGAATTTTCTTCATGTAAAGACTTATTTTCTTCTTCCAGAGAGTTTATTTTCTTCATTGCTTCCGAAAGGTCTGATTTTATTGAAGAAAGATTTCCTTCAAGACTTCCTTTGTTTTTCTCAAGATTACCTATATAATCATTTAATTCCTTTGTTTTATTACTTAATTCTCCTTCAAGGGATTTATTTTTTTCTTCAAGGGTTTTATTCTGCTTTTTAAATTTTTCTGCATCATCCCTGGCTTTTGCAAGCTCTTTTTCCAGTCCTTTAGAAAATTCCATATTCTGTTTCAATTTTGCTGCAAGTCCCTGTATGATTTCAATGGCTTCATGCCTTACTCCCTTTGGCTTATAACTGATAATCCTCTCACCAAGGTTAATAAGTTCAGAGGTATTCCTTGAAATTTCCTCATCTAAATTATCCATATCCATGTTATTATCTTCTGTATTCATTTCAAGCTTCTCCTTTCTTTAAACAACTTATAGCCTCTTCTATGGCAAGTTTTATGTAAGTTTCACTTTCAACAGAAAGTGCCTGTTCAAGATGGTCAAGTATTTGAATATCACCAAGTTTCTGTAAAGCCTGAACAGCTCTGTACCGTAATTCTCCTTCATCACTTTTAAGAGCTTTCAATAATACGTTACAGCTATCTTTATGTCCTGTTTCACCGAGAGCTATAGCAGAAGCTTTACGTACATCCCTTTCCAGAACATCCATAATCACACCTGCTCTGTCTCTGTTACCGAGTTTATAGAGTGCATAAATTACCCATATCCTCTCTTCTCCCCTGCATTTTTCATAGTAATGTTCCAGTTTTTCCTTTGCTACAGAACTGCCGGTCTCTGCAAGTGATTTAATGATTTCTATTCTGAATTTAACATCTCTGGAGATATCGAGTAATTCAAGGAACAATGGCACAGTTTCCGCTAAATTCAGGCGACCTGCCACAGTAATAGCTGCAAGTAAAACTTCTTCTTTTAAATTATCTTCCAGAAGATATACCAGATCCGGTTTACCGAGTTTAATTAAAGCATATATAGCCCAGATTTTCTCTTCTCCCGAGCTTTTTTCATAATATTTCATTAAAGGTTCCAGCGCGACAGGATCCTCCAGGGCTCCAAGTGCTCTGGCAGCTTCTTTCCTTACCTTCGGTTCTTTTACGGAAAGTTTTTCAACTAAAATATCCAGGGCTCTGCTGTCTTTTATCTCTCCGAGAGCACTGGCTGCACTGCTGCAAACATAACTGTCTTTATCTGTCATGAGCAGGTCAATGAGAAAGGGCACAGTTTCTTTATCTCCTATTTCTCCTAGTATTCTTGCCACTCTACCTCTCATAACAGGATTTTTATGCTTTAAAAATTTAATCAGAAACTCTGTAACTTCAGGACCCAGTTTTACAAGTTCATATCTTGCCGCAGGCCAGTATTTTGGATCAGGTTTCCCCAGGTCTTCCAGATATTTATCAACAATTTTTATGTCTATCAATAGATACTCCCCTTTCTAGTTTTGATGTTTATTATAACATGTCTGAAGATATATCTCAAATAATCGTGACCCGTGACGGATGACGCGTGACGCGCAGGTTTACATCCGGGTTCTTCATCTTATATCTCAATGATTATCTGTGAATTACATCAAAGTATATCTTGATTTTATTACTGTCTAATGATATTCTATTAACAGTCTTCTGTCAAATATTCAACTACAAAGTTGACTATAATATTAATAGTCAGTTTTGCAGGAGTAAAGTTTTCATTAAGAGGGTTGTTTATATCATTCCATAATGTTATTATATAGTTGGATATTTATATTATAATGAGGTACTTTTATGAATAAAAAAATTAAAGCTTTATTTGACGGTAAAGTATTTTACCCTGAAGAAGTACCGGAACTTATACCGGATCATTATTATACTATAACGATTCATCCGGAAGAAGAAAAATGCAAAACCTTCATGAAAATTCTACAAAGAGCTACAGATCTTGGCATAAACGATATGGCCAGAAATCATGATCATTATCTTTATGGTACGGAGAAATAAATGGCTATATTTATTGATACAGGCTATATCCTGGCTTTAATAAATACCTCTGATGAATACCATGAAAAAGCAAAACAGATTGTATCTGAAATAAAAGGCCCCTTTGTAACAAGCGAAGCTATTCTGACTGAAATTGCCAACAGCCTTTCCAGAATAAGATGGCGTTCTATTTGTATATCTACATTACATGATTTACGAAGTGATCCTGATATTGAAATAATAACCATCAATGCAGAGTTATTTGATAAAGCTATATAGCGCCAGACAAGATAAAGAGTGGGGACTTACGGATTGTCTATCATTTATTATCATGAAAGAAAGAAAGATTATAAATGCTCTGACAGCAGATAATCATTTCAGGCAGTCAGGTTTTAATGCTCTTTTATTAGATTAAGAAAGGAAGAGATAAATGCAAGATTTCGAAAAAATTTCAAAAAGAATTGATTCTTATGAGAAAGACATGATTGAACTTCAGGGGACTTTAACTGCCATACCGGCTCTCAGCCCTGTAAACGGCGGCGAAGGCGAGGTAAAAAAGGCTAAAGCTATTGCAGAGTTTCTTAAAGGAATGAATTTTGCGGAAATACTGGAACTAAATGCTCCTGACAGTGCCGCACCATGCGGATACAGACCAAATATAATAGCCATATATAAAGGGAAAAGCAACAAAAAAACCATATGGATTATGTCTCATATGGATGTAGTTCCTCCGGGAGATCTGAATATGTGGGACACAGCTCCTTACAAAATAGAGATAAAAGACGGGAAAATATACGGAAGAGGAACGGAAGATAACCAGCAGAGCCTTGTAGCATCGATATTTGCACTGAAAGCTTTTATAGATGAGGGACTGGTACCGGAATATGATACGGGCCTCGTATTTGTTGCAGATGAGGAAACAGGAAGTCAGTTCGGTCTCGGACATGTATTGAAAGAATACAAAAATTTCAGACATGAAGATTATATACTTGTTCCAGACTCGGGAAATTGTGATGGTTCCATGATAGAAGTGGCAGAGAAATCAATTCTCTGGATTCAGTTCACTACAACAGGGAAACAATGTCACGCAAGCCGTCCGTCAAAAGGAATAAACAGTTTCAGAGCAGCATCACATCTGGTAGTAAAACTGAATGAACTTTATAACATATATCCAAAGGTTAACAATCTCTTTGATCCTCCCATAAGCACTTTTGAGCCTACAAAAAAAGAAGGGAATGTGCCGAATATAAATACAATACCGGGGAAGGATATTTTCTGTCTTGATTGCCGTATACTCCCCGAATATCCTCTTGAAGAAGTTATAGAAACAATAAGGCATATGTGTAATGATATAGAAAAAACATTCGATGTAAAAATAGAAATGGATTTTCCGAATAAAGAAGAAGCAGCACCTCCTACAGAAGCAAATGCACCTGTCGTAAAAGCTGTTTCAGAGTCAATAAGAAGTGTTCACAGAGTAGAACCTGTTCCTATGGGCATAGGAGGAGGAACTGTAGCGGCACTGTTCAGGAAAGCGGGATTTTCTGCTGTCTGCTGTTCAAAACATGACGAACTGGCCCATCAGCCCAATGAATACTGTAAAATAAAGAATATGATAGATGAAGCAAAAATGTTTGCCCATTTGATGTTACAGGAGTAAATACATAAGAAAGTTCAGTGGCCATTCTCTTCCGACATGGGAAGATATAAGGTAAAATCACTGCCTTTACCAAGATGGCTCTGAACTTCTATACGACCGCCCTGACTTTTTATTATACCGTAAGATATATATAATCCCAGACCTGAACCGGGGACTTTGCTGATTCCAAGAGATCCTTTGGTAGTATAGAAAGGTTCAAATATTTTATCTATATATTCCGGAGGTATACCTGTGCCTGTATCGGAAAATTTTACAGCTATATAATTATCTTTTATAAAGGTTTTTATAGTTATTTTGCCCGGTTTATTATCAAGAGCATCCCTTGCATTTGTAATGATATTCAAAAAGACCTCCTGAATTCCCCTTTTATTTGTATATATTTCAGGAATATTTCCGTAAATTACCTGAAGGTCTATCTGCCTGCTCTCAAACTGTGCTCTGAACATATCAAGAAGCGTTTCAATTACTTGATTTATATCAGTAACAGAGGGCTGTAAATCTCTGTCATATGGTATAGTAGAATAATCCTGAAGCCCTTTTACAAGGGTTGCTCCTTTTTTACAGCTCTTTCTTATAAACTCTATAGCCTTGAGGTAAACCTCTTCTTTTTTCTGAGAAAGAGCTACCTGAGCCCATCCGTCTATACCTGCAAGTATATTATTAAATTCATGGGAAACACCATTGGCCAGAGTAGCAACAGCAGACATTTTTGATGCCTGAATTACCTGTTGATGTTGAAATTTTATTCTGAGAAGGGATCTGACCCTGGCAATAAGTTCACTTTTATCAAAAGGTTTGGTAAGAAAATCATCTGCACCGACTTCAATAGAAGTAACCCTGTCTATTTTCTCACTCAATGCCGTTAACATAACTACAGGCAGATGAAAGGTGCCTTCATGTTCCCTTAATCTTTTACACACATCAAAGCCGCTGAGTTCCGGCATCATTACATCAAGTAAGAGCAAATCAGGAGTAAAATCCTTTAACATTTCAAGACATTGTTTACCACTTTCAGCCTGTATAACGTCATACCCTTCTCTGGAAAGGTAGTTTGTAACAAGATCCCTGCATGTCATATCATCATCTACAACCATTATTTTAGGAGTTCTATTCATTTATTATTCACCTTTCTTTGCCATATTCAGTATAAGGGCAAAACCTGTATTCGCCAATCCATTCATCTAACCTGCATTTATTACGTCATGCAATATTTCACTCAATTCCGAAAGCTTATATGGCTTGGCAATAAAAGCTGAGAATCCGTATTTTCTATAATCTGATACGATAGAATCTGTTGTATAGCCTGATGAAACTATAGCTTTAATCTCAGGATCAAAGAGGACAAGGTCCTGTATGGCTTCTTTTCCTCCAACACCTCCCGGAATAGTCAGATCCATTATGACAGAATCAAAGGGCAGGCCATTTTCCTTTGCTTTCTTATACATTTCAATAGCTTCCGTGCCATTTCTTGCAAATTCAACATTATATCCAAGTCTGTTGAGAATTTTCCCGGTCACATTTCTTACCGTATCTTCATCATCAAGCAAAAGAACTTTCCCTTTGCCCGTAACTATATTATCTTTCTGTCTTTCAACGCTCATCACATCTTTCTGACAGGCAGGCAGATAAATATAAAAGGTTGTTCCCACTCTTACTTTTGATTCTGCAGTTATATAACCATTATGTTTTTTAATCAATGAATAGGTTGCTGAAAGTCCGAGACCACTGCCTTCTTTTTTGGTGGTAAAATAAGGGTCGAAAATCCTTTCCAGATTCTTTTTTGATATGCCCACACCATGATCTTTTATGGAAATCTTTACATATTTTCCCGGTTTTAAAGGTATATTCTGCTCTTTACCTGCAAATATATTTTCAGCTGTAACCTGAACCGTTCCGCCTTCCGGCATAGCCTGTCTGGCATTCAGCATAAGATTACTTACTACCTGGCTTATCTGTCCCGTATCAATCTCGACAGGCCAGAGACTATTATCTATAAAAAATTCAGCTTTTACATTGGATCCGCTCAATACCAGATTGGTAATTTGCTTTAATAATTCCACAACAGAAGCAGGAGTTTTTACAGGATAGCCGGCTTTTGCAAAGGTAAGTAACTGGTATGTTAAGGATCTTGCCCTGACAGCAGCTTTTTCTGCCTCAGAAAGTATTTCACAGGGCTTTTCTTCAGAATTTACATACATTTTGGCAAGAGATATATTGCCCATAACACCTGTAAGAATATTATTAAATTCATGGGCTATACCACTGGCGAGAACTCCTACAGATTCAAGTTTTCTCGCCTTAAAAAGCTCTTCTTCCAGTTCGATTTTTTCAGTTATATCCCGGAATACAATCACAAAGCCTATAATTTTATTATCTCTATCAAATATGGGAGAAATACTTTCCGATATGAGTCTCTCTCTGCCATCTCTGGATACAAGAAATATACGTTCAGGGAAAGAGAATTTTTTCCCTGTTCTTAAAACCCTGTCTAAAGGTAAAGAGGATTTTTCTCTCGTGCTGGCAGTCATAATATCAAAGATTTCGGAAATATGTTTCTCTCCAGCTTCTTCCTGTTTCCATCCTGTGAGTTCTTCTCCTGCTTTATTAACCAGGAGCACCTTTCCATCTATATCTGTTGTAATTACTCCTTCTCCTATGGAACGAAGGGTCACTGTAAGTCTTTCTTTTTCCGCTTCAAGTAATTCCTCTGCAATCTTAAGATCGGTTATATCATGAATAATTACCTGTATAACATCTTCTTCCACATTTTTATCATAAACAAGATAACTGTCATGGATGACCCATTTTTTTACACCGCTCAGGGTCTGAAATGGATATTCAAGCCCCTTGACATGACCATGTTTACGCACTTTTTCACGGAAAGCACCTCTGGGGACTATATAATTAAGGAGTTCGGAAATATTTTTTCCTGCAACATCTGACGTATCAGGAAATTTATCTTCAAGCTCAAGAATCTTTAACGTGCCACGATCCATAAAGAGAACGGTACCGTCAAAAGTATATCTGTAAAGTCCAATACCTGCAAAGCCCATTGCCTCTTTACGAATGGAATCAAATTCTTCATTATTCAGTTTATACAAATTATTACCTCCCTGTAGTATTCTTACAATAATAATCATATCGGTCTGAACCGACTATGGATAACAACCAATATGACCTGAGCGGTCACAACCAAATATGAAAATCAACATTCAATGAAGTCACAAACGTTATCATTCTCATATAAATCCTTCTGAAATGAGAATAAATAATTTATATTTAATTCTCTTAACGCTTAATGCATAACGTAAGGAAAGATTTAAAAATGCTCAGTTCTTCATAATTATCCAGGTAATCTATCAATCCTGCAAATCCCTGTCACGGTTTACATACATCACATGGTTTATAATCTTTTGTCAATATATATTCAAGAGGTACTGCTTTAGACCCGTTGGACAGATACTGACAGATATATTTATGATATTTATTATCTATATTCGTTATATAAACAATCGCTGAAGCATAACCGGTTCTGTTAGGAGAATAAAAATCTTTTTTTATTTCTTTAAAATCCTGCCTTACTGCCTTCCATTTCTCCATATAAACAGTTGTCACATCATTAATAGATATTTTAGCATATCCTGAAGAGTTTTTAAAGAAATTAAATGAATATAATCCATCTTCATCTGTACAGGTTTCCAGTACAGCAGAGGTTTTAGACTGAACAAATCGGACTTTTATGCCGGCAACAGGTTTCCCTTCTTTATTTAATACATATCCCCATACTATATTATAACATTCAGGTGAAATATAACCTGCAAAAACAATTCTTATGAGAGATAAAAAAAGAATAAAAAAAACTATTTTTTTCATAATTTTAATTTCTTTAATTCTCATATTTTCCCTTCTTTATAAATGAAGGTTTTATTTTATACTGTATGAAATTACATATATATTTTTCTCCAGAACCTGGCAGTGGAAAAGATTAAAAAAAATACTACTTTTCTTATAGGTTCTTAGAGCCTATCCGAAAAGTCATCAAATACCTTCCGGTGTGTGAGGCTCTTCCGAAAAATCTATAATCCTCTTGCAAAAAAACTCTTATTACAGACTGCTACGATATTACATTTGTTTAATTTATAAATTACTGTTAATACGGTATATATTTTTCTCCAGAGCCTCACCCACCGGAAGGGTGTAGAATAAATATTACTTTTCGGATAGGTTCTTAATAACAGGCATGACCGGAGCAATCATAACCAGATATGAGAATTAGCATCCAGTGAAGTGGCAAAATTCGTCATTCTCATATAAAAAATTGCGTTTAAAAATGACAGGTGATTTTACATACAAGGGAAAAAGAAATT
>CAYSLJ010000087.1:0-30751 GCA_964431735.1 uncultured Synergistia bacterium
TACGCGTTACGCGTCACGATATAGACGTAAATATGATTGGGTTATTTCTTGACAAACCCCTAAGATTATTCAAATTTAAAGCTATCTGACACTCCTTTGAAGATCCCTTCATATTTTGAAAAATTGCTTTCCATAGCCGAACCAATTATTATAAAAGCCGATCCGTCTTTTATAATAATTGTCTCCATTGTTCTGCTTCCAAAATTTTTACCGTTCATGTTTAATATATAGTCTATTACGGCTTCATATCGCTGTATCCTGTTAACAGTTATGGTGTGTTCTGATAAAATTTTTATTTCTTTATAAATAGGGGGAGGATTTTTAAATGTACCATGGATTGTTTTTATATATTCATCCAGGGTTATATTCTTTATCTTATCTACCATTATATTGATTTTTACTGTAAATGATTTTTCTGTCGGACCGGTAAGGCTGAGAATTACACCATTTTCCTTTTTACTATTAACTTCCCATCCGTCAGGTGTTATTAGAGAAAACTTTATTTTTCCTCCTTTATCATATATATATCTTTCCCCTGCGAAAGCAAAGGATGAAACAGTTATGAACATTATGAATAAGCTTAAAAACAATTTCATTGATAAATCGCCTCTTGAATAAATAGTTTATAATTTAATGAGTGAAAAGTGAAAAGAATTTGAAACGACTCACGAATCACTATAAAAAATTATTATATCATATTTTTAATGATCCTTTAAAGGGTTTATAAAATTTATAAAATACTATATAATATATGGCAGAAAGGAGTGATAATATTTGAAACCGGAAGAACTTTTTGAAGCAATGGCAGAACTGGATAATTATTCAAAAATGGTTGACTTCCTGAATGAAAATCAAAAATATATCACTCTTGATTTCATCTGGGACTTATATTATCATTGTGAGCTTTTTTTTGAACAGAGAGAATATTCTATAGCTATTGACTTATGTCATATCGGAGAATGGCTTTCTTCAGGAAGAAATGATACACTGAAATTTCATTTTATTATGGAACATATAAAAAATTTATTCAGACTCGGCAGAAAAGAACGTGCTTATAAAAAATTACTGGAAGCAAAAGAATTTTGCACCATGTTGTCAGATGAGTTTAAAGGCGGATTTTTGATAGATATAGGAATGATGTTTCAGGAAGAAGGTTATTTAGATGATGCACTTTCGTCTTTTATAGAAGCAAAAGACGCTTTTACAATAAATAATGATATGTACGGAATTATTGCATCTCTTACCGATATAGGTGTTAATTATTGTGAAAGAGATAATATAGAAAAAGCGAGAGATTATTTCATTGAAGCAAGGGATTTAGCTGTTAATACGTATAATTCACCTCAGATTCTGACTAATATATTGCTTGGCCTTGGTTATTCTTACGATCTGCATGAGTGTTATGATACGGCCAGGGATTATTACTCTCAGGCCCTTTCTGTTTCCACTCAGTGGCATGATACTCTTAAAAGAGCCCATATACTTTATAATCTGGCTTTTACAAGCAAAAAAATGAAGCTTGATGAACTGTCTTTCTGTTTCTATGAAGAATGCTGTGCTATATTAAGACATTTAGACATTGCCATCGGAGAAAGCTATTATTTTTTCTACAGAGGTATTGTTCTTAGAGAATTACAGGCATGGGATGATGCAGGCAGGAGCTGGTCTAAATCTTTATTTTCTATGGATAAAGCAGGGAAAAGTGATAACAGAAAAACTATAGAATTTTATACAGGTGACATAAATGAACTTAAATCCCGTTATGGAGATATGAATATATCTATTTTTGATGAATTTTTTTGCACCTATTCTTACAGAGGTAAGAGAGAATTTTCTCTTGCCCCTTACAGGGGCGAATGGAAGAATAAAAATTTAATAGAAGAAATGGAAAATTATAAATTTGCATCTCCTTTAGGAGAATATAGAGTTCTTCTGAGCAGTCTTAAAAATCTTGGGCACATGTATGTTTCCAGAGGCAGATACAGGAAAGCTCTCTCTGTATTCAGAGAAGCTATTTCTGTTCAGTGGAAAAGAGGAGATTTTCCCGGACTTATTACAACTCTTGAAGGGCTTGGAATAACGTACAAAAAATTAAATAAAGAAAAACAGGCTTTCCTTTTTTATTCAGAAGCATCTTTTCGTTCGACATCAGAAAAAACTCATGATATGGAAGATTTTGATAATAAGGAAGGATGGATTTATTTATTTCTTGAACAGCCAGAATTTGCTTTTTTACTCTGGTCTAAAGAACCAGACAGGGACAAGTCTATGTCGAATTTATTACGTCTTGCCCGCCTTTATCTTGGTCTGGAACTTTATAAAGAAGCTTTCTTTTTCCTGGATCAAACAGTAGATATATAGTGAAGAGTGAAGAATGAAGAATTAAACTGAGCAGTGAGTAGTGAGTAGTGAGTCGCGAAACCTGCCTGTTAGGCGTCACGCTTTACGGGTAACTATAAAATTTAAAATCTAAAAAATGTTCCACCATCCCTTGTTGTCTTCTGTAGAAGTAGGCAGTGGTGTTTCATCAGGTTTATAATTTCGGAAACAGTATATTTTACCATCATCGGATCCGATAAACAGCATGCCTTCCGCTATGGCAGGTGATGATATTACAGACCCTTTTGTTTGATATTCCCAGGGGCGGCCCGAATCTGTTTCCAGTGCATAAATTTTTCCGTCATCAGAACCTGTATAGAGTATGTTATTGGCAATTGCAGGACATGAATTTATCTTTCCTCTTGTTTTAAATTCCCATATAAGTTCACCGTTGGAAGCATTCAAAGAATAGATTTTCCTATCGTCAGAACCGAAATATACAGCATGTCCGTCAAAAGCAGCAGAAGAGATTATTCTGCCGGATTTGTTAAATATCCATACAATCTCTCCATTTTCTCTCTTCATAGAGCAGAACGTTTTATTCCATGTACCTGTATAAAGGAAATATTCTGATATAATTATAGAAGAAGTTATTTTTCCTCCCAGATTTTGTTCCCATATTAATTCTCCGTTATAAGCATTTAAAGCATAGACTTTTCCGTTTATACCACCTGTATAAAGAATATCTTTATCAATAGAAGGTGAACTCTGTACCTGACAGGGAAGAGGTTTTGACCATTTCTGTGCACCGCTGTTAATATCTAAAGAAAAAATATGTCCTTTTTCGTTTATAATATAGATAGAATCTTTATATGCCAGAGGTGATGATATGATTGACGCTCCTGTATTAAATTTCCACAAAAATTTACCGCTTATTGATTCAAAGGCATAGAGAATATTATCGGTAGAACCGCAGTACACATAGTTTTTATACACTACAGGTGTAGCCTGAACAGGGCCTCCTGTAATATTCTGCCATTTTTTTTCACCTGTTTCTATATCAATAGCATAGAGATTATTGTCATAAGAACCTGCATATAATATTCCATAATCCACTACAGGAGAAGATCTTACTTTTTCACCTGTTGCAAAAAACCAGTTTTCTTTAAGAAAACTCCACCTGAGAATAGTGGGAGGAGACATGGTTTTTTCTGTTTCCTGATATGATTGCCTCAGGTTATCTCTACCCAGCATAGGCCATCTTTTCTTCCCCTGTCTGTTTAATAATATTTCAATTCTCTGTTTTATATTTTCATCAGAAGGATTTATAGAGGAAGCGGTCTGAAATACATCCAGAGCTTCTTCTATATGTTCCAGTCTTTCATAGGATTCACCTAATTTTAAATAGTAATCTACAGTTTTCGGACTTTTACATATGGCTTTTTTATATGACTCAATTCCTTTTTGAATATTACCCTGTGCAACAAGTATATCACCAAGTAATATTATATAAGAGTGATCGTCTGGAGACAGCTTCAGAGCCCTGTTTACCATCATCTCGGCTTCTGTTAATTTTTTGCTGTATAAATAAGCTTCTCCGAGTTTTAGATAATATTTTGCCACACCTGGCACGAGACCTATTAATTTACTGAAAGATTTTACAGCATCATCATATTGATTGATAAGAAGCTTTTCTTCTCCTTCCCTGAATATACGTTCCGCCTCTTCATATTTACTTCCGATTTCATTGAGTTTATCTGAAATTTCCTTATTTCCCGGTTCCAGTTCCAGTGATTTCTTAAGAACTGTAATAGCTTCACTTTCTTTATTTATTTTTAACAGTAAAAATCCAAGTTCTTTATAATAGGTTCCATTTCCCGGAGATTGCTCAATAGCTTTATCCATAGCTTTTATTGCTTCAACTATATTGTCTGTTTTAAGGTAACACTGACTCTTTTTATATTCAATTAGCCCGTCTACTGTAATGTTTGATTTGTTATATTCCTCCAGTGCTTCTTCATACTTACCCTGAAGAAAGAAGCAGTCTCCCAGTAATATATGATTTCCAAGTTTCTTTAAAATTTCTGCTGTATAATTAAAATTTGTTTCTTCCCGGAAAGAAGGATCTTTTCGTAAAAATTGCATCATCCCTGTTGCTGTTTCCATAAGGTAGTCCTTATTGTCCTGATCAGCTGACAGAGCTTCTTTAAATTCTTCGAGGAATTTTTTATTTCCCTCTGAAAGATATTTTTTTCCTGCTTCAAAATGATAGACGCCTTTGATTTTACCGAGTTCAAGACGATATTCCTCTCTGTCCGGCGCAAGTTTTATGGCATTTTCAAGCTTCTTTATTGCTTCATCAAGGTTTCCTTCTTTTAATAATTTTTTACTTTTCTCATAGTCATCTTTTGCATTAACTATATTTCTTATACTGGCAAGTTTTGCTTTCATCTCAGGGTCATTCGGTTTTAATACAAGAACTTTTGTGTAAAATTTTATGGCTTCATAGGGTTGATTTATATGTTCATATATTTCTCCAAGTGTTTTAAGATAAACAGGATTTGAAGGATTTATTTTTATCGCTTTCTGTATTTCTTTTATAGCTTCGTTGATTTCTCCGAGTACTTTAAGATAAACAGTATTTGAAGGATCCTTCTGTATTTCTTTTATAGCTCCATCGGTTCTTTCTTTAAATTTATAATTAATAAGTCCTATTCTGAAATGAGGCCAGTCAAGATTATCGTTTATATTAACAGCATTCTGATAATGAATAAGAGCTCTGTTATAGTTGTTTTTGCGAAACATTATATCGCCAATCAGAATGGAATATTCTGTTGAATATTCTATCTTTAAAAGTTCTTCCAGTACAGAGATTGCTTCATCAAATAGTTTTGGATCTTCAGACAGATAACAGGATTTTGCAAGGCCCTGGAGATATTCCTTTTTTCTTTCTATTGCCACAGCTTTTCTATAACATTCAGCTGCTTTAAGATACTGTCCTGACTTGAATAAATTATTTCCTTCTTCAAAGTATTTTTTAGTAATACCGGCACTTGATACAAAACTGTAGAGGGTATTTCCGGAAGAGAAATAAAGGGTGCTGTTCGCAATAGCAGGTGACGCATGAGTCGGCCCTGCCACTTTCATTTTATATAGCATATGACCTCTTTTTGCATCAATACAATAAAGATAACTGGTTATGACAAAAACTATTTTGTTTGCAAGAGCAGGAGATGAAAGTATGGGAGAGTCTGTCCGGTATGACCAGATTTTTGTACCTTTAAAGGCATCAAGACCATAGACATTCATATCGGTAGAAGTTATATAGACCATGGAGTCTCCTGCTGCGGCATTTGTTTCTATCTTGCTCCCTGTATTAAAGAGCCATCTCATTTTTCCTGTATTTATATCTACGGCATAAAATTTCCCGTCAAAAGAACCTGTGTATAACATATTATTTTCAATAGAAGGGGTGGCACTTACGGGAGAACGTGCATCAAATATCCATTTAGTCTGACCTGTTCTGGCATTTACCGCGAAAACGGAAGCAGACATATTGCCGAAAAATACATTTTCTTCGTATACTGCCGGACTTGATATGATTGATGCTCTTGAATCAAATTCCCAGAGTTTTCTTACACCTGACATAATGCCTGTAAGGGCATAAAGTTTATTATCACTGCTTCCTACATAGAGTATATCATTACATACTGCAGGAGATGAAAATACAGGCCCTCCGGTTTTAAAATGCCACAGTTTTCTGCCGTTGTAAGCCTGTAATGCATAAACATTTGTGTCATTTGAACCGAAAAATACCATGCCTTTATAATAACATGGAGAAGATATAACAGGTTTCCCTGTATCAAAAGCCCATTTTAATGAACCGCTGCTTATATCTACACATAATAATTTTCCTGTCTTCGTTCCTATAAAAAGCATACCGTCTCCTACACAGGGAGAGGACTTGGGAGGTATGTCAAAATGGTCATGCTGCCATAGAGGTGCAAGAGGTGATATAATTTCTATATCAAAGTTCTGACATGCTGTTCTTGTAACATTTTTTGAAAACATCGGCCATGATTTTACCAGTTCTTTTTTTATGGTCTCAAATTTTCCTCTTATGATATTAATCTGTTCCGGAGGAATAAGACCTTTGAAACCGGCAGTCATGCCTTTATATATTTCAGAAAGGCCTTTTTCCATATTGCCGAGATAATAATATATCTCTCCGGCTCTGCAGAAATATTCACCTGTAGAAGGATCGCTTCTGGCTGCATCGTGATAGTATTCCAGTGCTTTTTTATAGTTTTTTGCCAGAAGTTCCTGTTCTCCGAGAGAGAAGAATTTTCTGGCCTTATCAGGGCCTGACAGAGCCCTTGTGCATGAAAGAGCCTTGATGTCTTCGAGAAGTTCTTTAGGTGTCTGATATCTTCTGTCTGCATCATTTTCCATTGCCTTCAACAGTATTTTTTCCAGTTCTTCCGAGACAGAAGGATTAACTTTTCTTGCAGGAAGGAAATTAAAAGGTGTTTCTGAAGGATCTTTTTTTGTAATAGCCTCATACATGGTAACACCGAGAGAAAATATGTCAGATCTTATATCAGATCTGCCCTTGTATTGTTCCGGTGCTGCATAACCGGGTGAACCCATTCTCACTGTATCCATGGCATTGGGTTTCCATTCCCTTGCTATGGTAAAATCAATAAGTTTTACCTTCCCGTCAGGTGTATGCTGGATATTTGAAGGTTTTATATCCCTTATAACTATAGGGTTAGGTTTCTGATGGCTTAAATATACCAGGGTTTTTGTAAGTTCTGTCATCCATTCTATAACCAATTTTTCAGGCACAGGCCCTTTATATGAATTAATTGTTTTTTCCAGACTCTGGCCGGGAACAAATTCTACAACCAGAAAGTGGGTACCCATTTCCTGAAAATATTCATAGGCTCTCGGAAGTGACGGGTGATTGAGTTTGGAAAGAAATGTATGTTCCTTCATAAAAAGCTGAATATTCTGGGCTTTTTCTTTCGGATCTTTAGATTGATCTATAAGACATTTCAGGACAAGATTATTCTGTCCTGTAAATTGATCGCATATCTGATAAACAATACACTGTCCTCCCCGGCCAAGGAGTCTTATTATCTGATATCTGTTTTTTAATTTCGTTCCCGGAGCTAAAGGAGTAACCATTTAGATAAAATATTCCAACTCTCTATCTATAAATAACTGTCGTATAATGCTTTATTCATCATGAAAGATTATCTTTTATACCTTTTAAAAGTTTTATTAACTGTTCAGGTGTTTTCTGTCTCTGCATCGGTTCTATTTGAACCATATTTAAAATCAGTTCCTGGACTCTCTCAGGAACTGACTCATTAAATGTTTTAACAGGTATGATTTTTTTATAATAATGACTTTCTAAAATCATATTGGGTGTATCACCTTCAAAAGGCAATTCACCTGTAAGTAATCTGTAAAATATAATTCCGAGAGAAAATAGATCTGAACGGAAATCCATAGATTTTTTTTCAAGTTTTTCCGGCGCCATATATTGCATCTGTCCTTTATAGACACCTATGGAATTTATCGAATAGCCATACAGATCCCTGCATATACAGTAATTATCGACTTTAACATGGTCTGTTTCCGTAATAAGTATATTTGACGGTTTCAGATCGCCGTGTATAACGCCTTTCGCCTGGCCGTAACTCAGAGCCAGTGTGAGTTGATAGATTATATCTACAGCTTCTTTTAAATCTATAGGTGAATTTTTTGGAATAATTTCATCGAGTCTTCTGGATTTCACAGATTCCATAGCTATATATAGATTTTTTTCAGAACTATAATCATATACACTGACAATATTCGGATGATTGAGACCTTTCCATATTTCCATTTCTTCCTGAAAATATTTTATAAACACAGGGTCCTGTGCCAGATAGGGCAATGGTATTTTTATAGTAACCTCCTGGCCTGTATGGCAGTGAACTCCTCTGTAAATGGTAAAAAAACTATCCTCTGAAATTTTTCCTGTAATTTTATAATTTCCTACTATTTTATCCTTACCATGAAGTCCGGTCTTTATAAATACTTTTTTATATGCCACTACGATACATAAAATAACAATTATTATCCCTGTAATAATGTATAATAAGTGAAAGGATGATTTCGCTTTATTCAGTGTTATTTTTACTTCTTTTTTCTCCCCTTTTTTTATTTCAATCTCTCTTGTTTTAGTGTCGTATCCGGATTTTATTGCTTTTATTATGTGATTTCCCGGTGTAACAGAGAGTTCCACCAGAGGGCTTCTGCCTGTAACATTATTATCTATATAAATATCTGCATCGGGAGGAAGAGTTCTTATTGTCAATCTGCCGTTTTCATCAGGATTATTCCCGTTTGATACAGGTTTCATGTTTACATTTATATTTTTTATTTCTCCGCTTTTTATAGTTATTGTTTCTGAATAAGTATCATAACCTTCCATAGTAACATTCATCGTATGTTTTCCTGATAATACCAGTTTAAGATTGACCGGTGATTTACCTACATATACTTCATCCAGAAATACTTTTGCACCTGCCGGAGTCGATGTGACAGAAAGCCCTCCTTCTCTTTCCTGGAATACTATATGTATGGTTTTTGTAGGGCCCGGGACTATATATATTTCCTTGATTACTTCCTGCTGGTCTTTCAGAGTGATCTTAAGGGTATGTTTCCCTTCAGGGATTTTATATAGAGGCAGAGGTGTGGTTCCCATGTTTTTACCGTCCAGGAAAACAGTAGCACCTACAGGCTGGGAATTTACGAATATATCACCTGTTTTCTGTGAAAAGGCCGGACAGGTTAACAGAAAGAATAAAAGAAGGCCTGTCAATATTTTAATTATCACTGAATTAACCCCTGAAAAATTAAATTTATAGTTAATTTCATTATTATCTATAGAAACAGAATGTTTCATGAAATTAACTATAATAAACAATTATAATTTCTACGATATGTGTTTAAATCCTTCTGACAGGTTTTATTACTCACTACTCACTATACTTAGTACCGCTCCAAATAAGTTAGTACCCATATTAAAACCTGTCCCTGGCCGGACTCTTCCGGAAAAGATATGATCCTATTGCGTGACAAACTGGTTTTTTAGACGTTTAATATTTTGCATCTATATAATTTATAACTCTCTTTTAATACGGCATATCTTTTCCTCCAGAGCCCGGCCAGGGACAGGAGTGAGTGCCATATTTTTTGGGGTACCAATTTACCTGTTGCGGTACTTAGGGGTTGTCAAGAAATAACCCAATCATATTTACGTCTATATCGTGACGCGTAACGCGTAACGCGTGACGGTGACGCGAGGATGATAACCTTTCTAACAATTTGCCAGGGTTATTTTCTTACAGTTACTTACTTATATTTTATGTAGAGAGATATCTTCATTTTAATTTTATCATAGCTGTATATGTATGTTTATGTTAAGACATCAGATTTTTGTAAGATACATTCCTGAATTATAAAAAATTAAAAAAAATTTTTCGGAAAATTGCAAAATTTTGACTCTTATTATTATAGAAGGTTATTTTAAAGATTGAACGTCATCATATTATTCAAATAAATTATTTTATGGAGGTAGTTACAATTTTATGAAAGCATTTAATAGTAATGATAATTTTTATATTTATATACTGGCAAACGGCAGATATGGACTCACTTATATGGGAATTACCCGTGATTTGATTGGAAAAATTTATAATTTCAGAAAAGATGTTTCCCGGAAAATTATAAACAGATATAAAATCCATAATCTGGTTTATTATGAAACACTGGACAATATGAGTGACGCATTGAGAAGAAAGAAACAGCTCAATAGCTATCCCAGAGAAAAGAGGATGGAATTGATTGATGAGAAGAATCCTGACTGGAAAGATCTTTATTATAAAATTATTTTATAGAAAAAAGTAAGGGAGGTTATTTTATGATTGAAATTATTGCCGATTCATCTGTATTACCAGAATATAATAACATTATTCATGATACAGGTACGGTTCTGGTAGTCGATGATGATGAATTTATCTGCCATGTAGCGAAAATTATGCTTGAACGTATGGGCTTTAAAGTATTGATTGCAAGAAACGGACGGGAAGCAGTAAAACTATTTCAGAAGCATCACAAAGATATAATAGTTGTTTTACTCGATATTGCCATGCCGGAAATGAACGGAGCAGATGCTTTTCTGGAACTTCGCCGTATCAAACATGATATAAAAGTTATATTATCTACAGGATATAATGATGGCAGTAATTTTATTAAAGAAGATGAATATATGGCTTTTCTGGAAAAACCATATCAAATGGAAGAGTTAACAAATCTTTTACGGAATCTGATATACCGGTAGTGTTACTCTCCAATAGCCACTATGAAACTTAAGGTTTCCTGGAGAATATGTATATACTATAATTATATTTTTTTTATTTTTAAAGCTCTTTTTTTACTGTACAAAAGGAAATTATAAAATTTTAACGAATTTCTTAAATTATATTTTCTTTTATGTCTTCTTTAGAGCTTTAATTGATACTCCGGGAGGTTTTTCTATGATCATATTAAGATATTCGATAATGTTATTATTACTTGTCTGTCTGGAAGGATGCGGCAGTGATGCAACAGGAATAAATTCCAGAAATCCTTTATCATCAGGGACTGTTAATTTTACGGTCAATGCACCTGATATTCCTGATGAAACACTGACAGGCCAGGTAATAAACCCTTTCGTCCAGACAATAGATATATATCTATACAATACTATTGACAGTTTTGATCCGATGAATCCTACCGATTATACGGAAAATTCATCCAATCAATGGCGTCAGGCCCGGAGAAATTCTCCCGGTGGTAACTGGTCTTCTGTAGGGGCTTTTGAAAATCTTCCTTTCGGTAAAAAGGTAGCTTTTTTTGTGGCAAAAAATTCTGAAGGAGCAGAAATGGCCAGAAGAACCCATTATTTTGAACTTACACCTGAGAATACCCCTCTGAATGATACCGTTAATCTCGGAGTGGATATAGGAGCAGATGGCACTGTTAATCCCGGTAATATTATCGTTAATAAGAATGATACCCTTTACTGGTTTAACGGTGGAACTCAGCAGATTTCATTGAAATTCACCACGGCAGGCTCATATATGTCACCTGATGACAAAAATGTAACGATTCCTTCTATGGAACTGGTATCAAGACAGTTTACACAGACAGGAACCTATACATATAATATAGCCGGATCTTCTGCAAATTATACTGTCTGTGTAAATGATCAAACATCTATTACAGATAATACAAATAAAGTTTTACTTTATCATAACGATATACTTGTAAATACATATTCTACAATAGGTGATGCCATTACTGCTGCTGTTGCCGGAGATACGATTTTGGCAGGAGCAGGAGTCTACAAGGAATCTCTTAATATAACCAGACCTCTTACTATTAAAGGGGAAAATAAAGAAAATACCATAATACAGCCGGAAACCCTGTGTAATTACAGTGCTGTTTATATATATCCTTCCGTCTCAGGAACAACGGATTTCAGTAATTTTACAGTTCAGGGCATATCCTATTATCCTGTGAAACAATACGGGATTCGTGCGGAAAATACTGCTACTGCACAGTATTTGAATATACATGACAATATAGTAAATAATATTTCTACCAATTCCGGCACTTACAGTGCCGCCATCGTTGTGGTCAATCAGAATCTTATTACAGGCAATATAAGTAATAATACGGTCAGCGGTTACAGTTGTTCTACAAATAACTGGGGTATTGCATTATGGTGGGGAAGTGCTTCCACTGCTGTTACAATCAGTGGAAATACCTGTATAGGTTCCTCTACTACGGGAAAATCTACAGGTATTTATATAGATGACGGCAATCAGGTTACTTTACAGGGTAACAGGGTGGCATATCATACGGGAGAAAATGATAAAGGTATTTATGTAGACTGCAGTGCAGCAGGGCCGGGAGCTTTTTTGAAGATTAATTCCCGTAATAATATTCAGAATAATACAGTAAATATAGGTCTGTCTCTGGCCGGATATAATGTGCCTGTACTGGATATAAAAAATAATATTATATCCTATGCTATTAAAAAAGCTATTGATATTGAGAGTGCCGGTATAGCGTCCAATGTCCTTTCCATTGAGGATAATATGATGACAGGCAGTCCTTCTGCCATTGTATTTGAAGCGACTTACAGTCAGTTAGATACACCTCCGGTTATATCGGGAAATTTTATTACCACGTCAGGCACTGTAACACCTGGTTACATAAATGGCGGACTTGTTTATCTGAATGATAATCCGGGTGAAGGGACTGTTGCTCTGGATGCATCGGGTAACTGGTGGGGCTCTTCGAACGGACCTTCCTCAAATGGCACCTATACGGCAGGTGGAGCTATGGCGGATCAGACGGATAATAGTAAAGTGGCAAACGGGACTGGAGCGGCACTGTCTTCTTATAACAGTGGCGGAACGACAGCAGTGGATAGAAGGATTATATTTTATCCTTTCATGCCGGCTGAGCCGGCTGTTCCGTAGGAATTTTATATGAAAATGATGAATTCTTATGCTTCACTGTCTACGAGTGATAATATTATGGATTGAAGCCGGACGTGATACAATATTTAAAGTAAAATTTTATTCACTAATATATTACGTGTACAAGTCCTCCTCCTCCTGATGTGGTTACATATGCCCTTTTACCGTCCGTAGAAAATGTTACATCATGTCCTTCTCTCCCTGAAAGATGGATTGTTGTTAATACCTTATCTGTTACCGTATCTATGACACTTAAATTATCATCAAAATGTGTTATAAAAGCCCGTAACCCATCGGGCGATATCTCTACTGACAGAGGAGCGTTTACAACAGCTATTGTATTTATAACAGTATTGGAATACGTATCTATGACGCTCACACTGTTGCCTCCGGAATTTGTTACATATGCTTTTTTACCGTCAGGTGTGACTGCAATCTCATAGGGAACAGGTCCTACAGTTATTTTTTTGTTAATTTGCTCTGTCTCCGTATCTATTACACTTACAATATCATTCGGAGTTGTAGAGGTTACTATACTTGTTACATAAAGTTTCCTCCCATCAGGAGATATATCCAGTCCGTGGGGAATTTTATCCACTTTTATAGTGGAAAGGACAGATTTCGTGGTTCTGTCTATTACATATACAAAACTCTCTGTCTGGTCTTCATTTGTAATATAAAGTTTTTTCCCGTCACTACTGCACTCTATATCAAAAGGATATTTTGGTAATGTAATAGTATCTGTAATGGAGTTTGTGTATATATCAATAATTCCAACCTTGATAGAATCTGTTCCTTTGTTTGTTACATAGGCTTTCAGCCCGTCAGGACTTATGGCAATTTTTTTCGGACATGTGCCTGTCTGAATTATCCCCTGTAATTTATTTGTTCCTGTTGCAAAAAAAGATAGTCCTTCCTCTGTGGCGATATATCCTTTTAATCCGTCATTTGTGAGAGCTATACCTTCAGGAGAATTTTCTACTGAGAATACTGTTAAAACGGAATTGTTTACCGGATGTTTTGTTCCGCCCTGCGACGGAGTAGGAGATGAAGGATCCTCTGAATTTATTGTAATATCAGATGTTATCGTACTGTCGGCAACTACATATACTGTTTTGGATGCGAGTAAATTTACACCGTCTGTTACAGACAGAAGAACATTCAAATTGGAAGGAATACCAGAGAGAAAATATTCGCCTTTACTGTCTGTTATATCAAATATATTTACACCTGACACACTTACTATGACAGAACTTGCCGGCTGTCCTGTTTTTTCATCTGTAACTTTTCCTTTTATACTGCCTGTGCCGGAAGTTACTATTACATTTGCTCTGACCGTATGGCCTCCGAATGAACCGATGATTACAGCTCTTCCTGTTTTCTGTGCAACAAAAACTCCGTCAGAATTTATTGAGCCTATATTATCAGGATTATCTGAAAAACCCCATGTTACATCAGAGGGGAGTACAAATTCACTTCTGTTATTTATACCATAGGCAGTAAACTGTCTGACACTGCCGAGAAGGACACTGACATTTTCCGGTATGACATTTGTCTGTGCCAGATCGGTTATATCTTTATTTGAAGTGACAACAATATTTTCCTGTATATTTTTATTTTCATATGATACTTCAATTGCCTGAATACCGGCGAGAACTCTGTCATATTTAAAATAACCTCTTGAGTCTGTAGTGATTGACCGGGAAGAACCGGCTATGTTAACGGTTGCACCTGACAGGGGAGAGTACCCGATCTGCTGAAGATCAACGGACGATATATTTTTAATATATGCCAGACCTATTAAAGGATTGGAAATAATAAATCCTTCAAGAGGACTGAAATTTATTGTTACGCTGCATGGACTGTCTTTTTTTACACATATATTTCCGTCGGGATGAAAAGTTTCCTGGTTGTAAGTAATACTTAATTTGTAGGTATTTTCAGGAACAGAAAAATGAAAAAAACCGTCTTTATCGGTAATAGAAGAATAGTTTCCCGGGTCAAGCTTTACTGTAACGTCTTTAATGCCCCAGTTGCTCTCGTCAAGGATTCTGCCCTGTAAAATTCCGCCGGATGATGCTACTGTATTTGGTACAGTATTTGTCCCCCCTGATGACCCGCCACTGCCACAACTTACACAGAACAGGATTATATATATAATTACGAAAAATTTAATATGTTTCATGATATTTCTCCTTTTACTATAATCGTGACGCGCGTAACGCGTGACGGGGTGGGGGCGTGATGCGTAATGCGTAATGCGTGTTTTCGCCGGTACCGGGCGACCACAGGGGGTCACCCCTACTGTTCGCTTTTCGCGACTCACTACTCACTACTCACTTACATTAACCCTGACCTCGCCGTAACTATTTCCCCCGAACCATTGAGTGGGAAGGGTATATACGTCATCTGCCACCAGTTCAAAGGCCTGAAGGGACGATGTGTAGTCACTGTCAGGTGTTACGGTAAAAATAAAGTCTGCTTCTTCGCCCGGCTGAACAGGGGAGGTCTGGACCATGCTTATTCTGTTATATGTAAGCCATGTTTCATCTTCTGTATAGAGATGGGTTACCCTGTCACGGGGTGAGCTTGAACCGAGATGCACCACCTTTGGATGCCATTCCATTGTTCCTGTGTTTTTAAATTTCATATGTATCTGTCCGGAGTGGTACCTGGTGAGTGTCATATCTGCTGTCTTATAAATAAGGTTTCCCTGATACATATATCTGTCTGTAACTGTAACATAGACTGTGCCGTAACTGCTTTCACCAAACCAGCAGGCAGGGTTGTCTTTATAAGGACTGTCTGCTCTCAGTTCAAATCCTTCTGAATCTGACCAGAAGAACTCATCCGGTGTAATAAGAAATTTAAATGTTGCAGTATTTCCCGGATACACAGGAGTTGTTTCCTGCATTTTTATTCTTGTCTGAGATACCCAGCTGTCATTCTGTGTGTAAAGCTTTGTTGTCCTGTCACGGGGGTTGCTGGTTCCCAGATAAACTATATTGGGATCCCATTCTATTGTTCCCGTATTTTTATATTGAAACATTAATTCTATGGAATCATATCGTTTTACCGTAACATCGTCACTTTTATTTATTAACTGCCCTTTATAAGGAGAATTTGCATCAGGAGTCGGTGTCGGGTTTGCAAAGGTAATTACAAGGGTAACTGCATTGCTCTTCTGACCGTTTACATATACAGTTAACAAATCTGTAACAGAGCCATAAGGAATTATAAATTTTATCAGAGTGTCACTCCAGGACTCAGGTGTAATTTTACTATCTCCTAGTTTTATATAATTATCTCCCTGTGAAGAACCGAAATAAGTTCCTGTAATTTGAATTTCTGTTCCGGGTGCTGCTTTTTCAGGCACTATAGATGTTATAACAGGAGCAGGAGGTAATGAATTTAATGTTACATTAAAAATAGTTTCATTGTTTTCTCCTACCATTACATTACCTTCCCAGATAACATTGCCGTTTCTTATGATTTTTAAGGTTCTGTTACCGGAAGGAATATTTTCCAGCGTATAATTTCCATTGCTATCTGTTTCGTTTGACCAGGAAGTAACACTGGTAGTAACAAAGACTTCATTTGCAGGAGTGCCGTCAGAATAGGTAATCTGTCCTTTTAAAGAACCGGTGCTTTCTGTTGACAGTACGACTATATTTATTTCTTTTTTTATAGAGCCTGCTGTTGCTATGATTTTTCCGTTACCTGCCGAGGTGGCAACAAATAACCCGTTCTGGTAAAGGGTGCCGATATTGCCTTCCATTTGCCATGTTACTGTATCAGGATTTATAAGCCTGCTGGAAGAGTCTTCACCAAAACAGGTAAATTGTATAATCCTTCCTATAATAAGGCTTGCCGATTCCGGGAGGATATATAATTTGACTATATTGGAAGAAGAACCTTTCTGGTTACTCATAGAAAAGAACAGAAGGGGCAGGTATTTTGAATGGGAAGCCTGAAGTATTGTCAGATTCCCTATCTGACTTAAAGGAACATTATTTAGCTGAAAAAAACCATTTTTATCCGTAACAGAAGAAATTCTCGGATCAGACATAAGAGCTATATGAACATCACTTACAGGGTTATATCCGTCTACCGGATTTTCCAGAGGAGAAGAAAGAGCAACCATGCTGTCAGTATTATTGTTAAAACCGTATATATATCCGCTTATGGAACTGGATACAGGATTGGTAACAGGAGTGGTAGCAGGAGTCATAACAGGAGTGGGAGTTATCTGGCTGTTCTGATTTATTGTCGGAGTAATTCCTCCGCCTCCACCGCATCCGACGAGTAAACATAATATTAAAATAATAATTTTATACATTTTCTTCTCCTTTCACTATTCACTGACGGTCAGATATGACCGCGTCACGCGTTACGCGTTACCCGTTACGATCCTTATAAAACATTATGGTTCCGTTACGGTTACATAAATCTGCACATAACCATCATACCATCCAAACCATTGATTCGGAACACCGTTATAGGTACCGTCTGCAACCAGTTCAAATTCCTGTTTGGAAGAACTGTAGATACTGTCAGGTTTTATATTAAAAATAAAATCAGCAGTTTGCCCTGGCTGGACGGGCTCTTTCTGCTTCATTCCTATCCTGTTATCATTCAGCCATGTCCCGTCAGCTGTATAAAGATGGGACGTTTTCCCCTGAGGATTTGTTGTACCGAGATGCACTGTATTAGGATCCCATGCCACTGTTCCTGTATTTTTAAATGTTACAGTCAGCTGTTTTGTCTGATATCTCTCAACTACCGTGTCAGGGCTTTTAGATACAAGTTCTGCAAGATAATATAATTTTTCCGATATCTCTATATTTACTTCTGCATAGCCATTCTGTCCGAACCAGTGAGTTACACCTTCATATATACTGTCTGCTACCATTTCAAAACCCTGGATACCTGAAATATATTCCGAGTCAGGAGATATATAGAATATAAATTCTGCTATCTGGCCAGGTTCTACAGGACTTTTTTGCTGCATTTTTATTCTGGTTGCAGAAAGCCAGTTGTTGGTATCTCCCGGATACTGAAGATGGGTTATTCTGTTACGGGGATTGGATGGTGCAAGATGTACTCTGGCAGGATCCCATGGCAGAATGCCGGTGTTTTTGAATTCTATTCTGACTTCTTTTACATCATATCTATCTATGGTTATGTTTGGATTTTTAACCACCACTAATTCAGCATTATATGCCGGAGTAGCCGTCATTGTAGCTGTGCCCGCCGGTGTTTTAGTCGGTACCGGCGTTTTAGTGGGTGTTATAGCCGGTGTTTTAGTGGGAGTTGGAGTCATGGTTTGTTTCTGTCCCGGTGTTTCAGTTTTAACCGGAGTTGATGTTAAAACAGGAGTCAGTGTCGGTGTTGAAATCGATAAAGGACTCACTGTAGGATTGCCGGCAGGAGCATTGGTAGAAATAGACGTTCCTGTTCCTCCGTCTCCACAACCTGATATTACATATATTAAAAATAAAATTACAGAAATTGTTTTAAACTTTTTTAACATAAATCCTCCTCTGTATACTATACTAAATTATTTTATAAATTCTATCTAAAAAAGAAATAATCCTTCCTGGGATAACTAAAAAATTATAATAGTAATCTAAATAAAGTATAGTATATTATTAAAATAAGTAAAAGAGTTTGGTGGAAGCTCTAAAACAGGTAATTTGGTACCCAATTTTAGTTTCTTGTAAAATGTAAGCGTTCAGCAGTTATCTGTCAGCTATCAGCTAAAGATTACAAAATCTGATTATACAAAACTTATTAGAATTTAAGTGAATAGTGAGTGGTGAGTAGAATATGGCAATCACTCACTATTCACTACTCACCTCAGTAATTTATATGTAAATCCATATTCTGTACATGTCCCGGCATTACCTTAACTTCATAAACCTTTTTTAGAGCGATAGATTTTTTGTATCTTCTTATTTCTGAACAATTATAAATTCCGGCAGGAAGGGTAATGGTATAAAAACCTCTTTTATCTGTAATTGAAATAAATTCTTCCGATGGTGGAGATTTTTTTCTATATATGACCTTCAGTCCGGCAGGGTTTTCTTCTTTACTGCCTGTTACAAGTCCTTCTATTTTTCCTTTTTTACTTTCCAGAAGTGTTAATGTTGTTTTTACTCTGATGCTGAACTTGCCGTCCGGTTCAACCTTTAAATAATCTCTGTAATATTTTATGGCTTTTTCTTTTTTACCTGTAATATTGAATATTTCGGCGAGTTCAAAACAGGTTATTCCTTTATCAGGATTTACTGAAAGTGCTTTTTCCAGAAATATGATTGCTTTTTCATGTTCTCCCTGGAGTTTATAGCATAGAGCCATATTGCTATAACTCTGAAAAAGGCTGTGTCTGTTAAGAAATCCTGCTTCTATGGCTGTTTTATATTCTTTTATGGCATGTTTATAATTTCTCTTTATAAGGTAATAATTGGCAAGTTCTTTATGTGCTTCAGAAGAAAAAGAATTGGTTTTAACTGCTTTCTGTAGCATAGTGAAGGCTTTATCGAAATCTCTTTCATTGAGAAACACCATGGCAAGATTTATGTATACTTCCGTATAATTTTCATTTAATAAAAGGGCTTTTTCATATTCTTTTATTCCTTCGTCTCTCTTACCTAGATAACTGAAGGATAGTCCCAGGCTTTTATAGCCTTCTGCGAGTGATGGATCTATGGAAAGTGCTTTATTTGCATATTCTATGGCTTCTTTTATTAAATGTTCCTTTCTGTCGTTAAAGAGTCCGTACTGCTGTGTTAAAGAATCTGCAAGAGCGGCATAGGCAGGGGCAAAGTCAGGGTCTAACGTTATTGCTTTTTGAAAAAGCTTTATTGCTGTTCTGTTGTTTTCCTCTACATATCTGTAATAATGGCCTTTACCTTCCAGATAAAGCTTGAAAGTTTCAGGATTGCATGGCGGTTTTTTTAATATTTTTTCTTCCATTTCTGTCAGGTTGCCGGTAATAGTTCTGGCAACTTCCAGAACGAGATTAATCTGTAGCTGTACTATTGATGGAGATACAAGTATACCGCTTGCTATTACTTTTTTCCCCACAATTTCTATGAGACTGTAGTCCAGGTTCCATTGATTGTTATTTAAGTATAGATTATTCAAAAATAAAAGATATTTCCCTCCGAGTCTGGCTGCAGTTTTACAGGCATGTTCCAGGTTTTTTTGATTGTTAATTTCATCCCATAAATCTCCTGATACAGGACTCAGGGTTTTTATAAGGGATAATTTATCTTTTACAGAGAAAGACATACCCTGTGTTATATAGTCATTACGGCAGTTAGATAAGATGACTATTTTTTTTAATTCTGGAATGGAGTTTTTCCCGAAATCATAATAAGAAACAGCATAGTTATGATCCAGAAGATAGGCTCTCTCTATTAATTTTCTTGCTTCCTGCGGATTTTTCCCCCTTGTCATAAGGCCAAGATTGTAAACAGCAGCAGGATCGGCAGGATAAATTTTTGCTTCAATGCTGTATTTAATATATGTTGCTTTTTCGCCGGTAAAAACAGTTAAAACCACTGGAATAAATAAAATTATCATTATAGCAGTAAAGGCAAATATGAGTTTTTTTCTTATACTGTACCGGAAAAAGATATTTTTCCACAGGAGGAAATATATACTCATTATCTGTTTTTTTAATATCTTCCACGTCTGTGTTGTACCGGCATAAGCAGAAGGAACTGCTCTGTTCAAACGGTTAATATCTTTTTTATCTTCTTCTTTTTTATATAATCCTGAAGAACTGTCATTCTCATTATTATTTAACATATCCCATGTGTAATGCTTCAAAAATATTTCTATTTTCTCTATATCTTCTCTGAGTTCAAGCAGTTTTGCCTGACATATATGACATTCCTCTATATGCTTTTGAATAGTTTTTTTCTTTTCCCCTGTTATCTCTTCAAGTATATAACTGTAAATTGTGTCAGTATCGGGACAATCCATATGCGACACCTCCTGACTGATTCTATCGGCTCAGTTTTTGCCGATTGATATAAGAGAGTTTCTCAGTTTTTTTATACCATAACAAACTCTTCTGTAAGCAGATTTAATATTTATACCTTCTATTTGTGCTATTTCTTTATAATCTTTATCTTTAAAATATTTCAGAAATATTGCCTTTTTATACTTTTTCTCCAGTGATGATAACCCTTCTTTAAGAACATTAATTTCTTCTTCCTTCAATGTTTTATTCACAGGATTGTTATCTTCGCAATCTGTAACTAACATATCCAGTTCCATGGAATCCAGAGATATTTCTCCCATTTTTTTTGTTTTTTTCATTACTTTGTAAGCATAATTACTGGAAATTTTTCCCAGCCACCATTTAAATGCTTCTGTATCCCTCAACTGGGATATATGTGAAAAGGCTATTTGAAAAATTTCCTGTAACAGATCTTCTGCTTCTTTTATATTAATACCTGAATTGATTATTTTTGCAATTACGAATTTTGAATATCTCCGGTAAAGTTCGGTTGATGCTTCTTCACCTTTTAAAAGATTGTTTAATAATAGTCTCTCTTCTTTTAATTCCAGGCCTTCAAAATATGAGAAAAATTCATTCTTTGAAATTTTATATCCTACCAGATGATCCTGGAGCCACGTAAGAAGCCATACATCAAATGATGAAAAATAAGGTCTGTGAGGATTGCTTGCCAGAGCACTTCCCATTACTCTTTTTGCAATTTCCTCACCTGTATTACAGTCTACGATAGTATTCAGAAATTTTTCCAGTGGCTTGAGATAAAACTCTATAATTTTATCTTTTGCTTCATGGCTCTTTTTTATTATTTCTATAATTTCTGTTTCACTTATTTTTTTTATATTCTTTATCATATGAGTAATTTTCTTCTCTAAAATATCTCTCTATAATAGAAGAGTCAAAAAAAATGAATTTTCCGAAAATATTTATCTATTTTTTTGTAAACTTTATCCGGATAATTTGTTATAATTATATCATAGATAAGATATTTATCATTGTATATGTCCTTATTGAAATCTGAAAGGAGGGTTTTTTATAAAAAAGCTTTTGATTTCTTTTATTATTATATTGCTTTTATCCATATCTGTTTCTGCAAAAGACAGTGGGTCTGTGTATGTAATGAAGATAAAAGGCCCTATAGGGCCTGTTACAGATACTTATTTCAAAAGGGCTCTGAATGAGGCAAAAGCGAATGATGCCATGTGTCTTGTCGTGGAAATGGATACACCTGGCGGCCTTATGGATTCAATGAAAGACATAATGCAGAAAATTATTAATTCCGAAATACCTGTTGTTGTTTATGTGTCTCCCGGCGGGGCCAGTGCTACGTCTGCAGGGGTGTTTATAACACTTTCCGCTCATGTGGCGGCTATGGCGCCAAATACAAATATAGGAGCAGCCCATCCTGTTATGATAGGTGAAAACGGTGAGCAGCAGATGTCAAAGGAAATGAAAGAAAAGATAACAAATGATTCTGTGGCTCTGATAAAAACAACGGCAGATAAAAAAGGAAGAAATATGGAATGGGCAGAAAAAGCTGTCAGGGAAAGTGTTTCCGCAACAGAGAAAGAAGCGCTGCAACTGAAGGTTGTAGACCTTGTAGCGGCTAATCTGACAGAATTACTGAAAAGTATTGACGGTTTAAAGATTGAAACGGTAAGAGGAACAGTTTTTCTGAAAACTTCCGGTGTCATAATAAAGGAAATACCTATGAGTATTACTGAAAAATTCCTTAATGTTTTGAGCAATCCCAATGTGGCTTATATATTAATCATACTGGGAACGTACGGTTTGATTTATGAACTGGCAAGTCCTATGTCCATATTTCCCGGTGTAGTCGGAGGCATATGTATTATCCTTGCTTTTTTTGCCCTGGGAACCCTGCCTGTAAATTATGCAGGTCTTGCATTGTTAGTATTTGCCTTTATTCTGTTTATAATAGATATTAAAGCACCTACCCATGGAATTCTTACTGCAGGAGGAGTAATTTCAATGATTTTAGGTTCCATCTTTCTTTTTAATTCTGATCTGCCATTCTACCAGGTTTCGTGGAGTATTATCCTGGGAGTAGTTGGAACGACTACCGTCTTTTTTGTATTTATAATAACTACAGTACTTCGGAGTCATAAAAAGAAAGTTACTACAGGAGTAGAAGGATTTACAGGACAGAAGGGAATTGTAAAAAATTCCCTTGAACCAAAAGGACAGATCATGCTTGATGGTGCCCTGTGGCGTGCAATAACTACAGGAAGATATGTGAAAGAAGGGGAAGAGGTTGTTGTTAAAAAGGTAGATGGTTTGACTGTATATGTTGAACCTTATGAAAATAAGTAGTAAAGGCAGGTGGTTTTTTATATATTTTGAAAAATTTTATAAGCATTCAGCTGATAGCTGAAAATTTACAGAGCTTAAATAAAGAAAGGATGATTTTCAGTGGAGAAAATTTTTGCCTGTGGTGCACCTTTAATTATTATTGTTATTATCGCATTTATATCTATTATTACATCTGCCATAAGGATTGTAAATGAATACGAAAGGGCTGTTGTCTTCAGGCTGGGAAGGCTGGTAGGAGCAAAGGGGCCAGGACTTATTCTGCTTATACCTTTTATTGATACTATGAGGAAAGTGGATATTCGCGTTATAACTATGGATGTGCCGTCACAGGAAGTTATAACCAAAGATAATGTTACAATTAAAGTAAATGCCGTTGTATATTTTAAAGTATTTGACCCCTGTAAATCTGTTGTGAATGTTCTTGATTTTATAAGAGCAACTTCTCAGATTGCTCAGACTACCCTCAGGAGTATACTCGGACAGGTAGAGTTAGATGAAGTATTATCACGCAGAGAAAAAATAAATCAGGAACTTCAGCATATAATTGATGAACAGACTGAACCATGGGGTATTAAAGTCAGCACAGTGGAAGTAAAAGATGTTGAATTGCCTCAGAGTATGCAGAGAGCCATGGCAAAACAGGCAGAAGCAGAACGTGAAAAGAGAGCAAAGATTATTCACGCTTCAGGTGAATTTGAGGCATCGAAACAGCTGGCACAGGCTGCCAAAATAATTGCTTCCGAACCTGCTACGTTACAGCTCAGATTCCTTCAGACTCTTACAGAAATATCAATTGAGAAAAATTCTACCATACTGTTCCCTGTACCCATAGATATATTTGAGCCTTTCAGAGCTATAGCACAGAATATGAAAGGAGATATGAAGGACGAGAAACATATTACCAGAGGAATAAATGATTAAATTACCGTGAGTAGTGAGTAGTGAGTAATTTGTGACCTTCTATTCACTACTCACTGCTCGATAGAAGGGACAAAATCTTTCTTATAAAACTGAGAGATTATAACCTGCACAATAATTATACCTCCGCAGTTTGCTATGAGATCTGCTATTGTAAAACTTCTTGCAGGTATAAATATTTGAAGTGTTTCGCAGATAACAGCCCAGATAAGGCCGATTAAAAGAGTAAATTTAAACGTGGAGTTATAGAAAGAGCACCTTAAAAGAATACTGAAAAGACAGAACCCGCTGAAATGGTATATTACATCTATATAATCCCAGAAAAATATACTTTCAGGAAGATTTTCAATTCCTGTGGTACATAAGAACAATATAATAATTCCATAAAATAGTGTTAATAATCTCCAGAGTATTCTGTATTTTTCACAGATACTGATAAATAGTTTCATTCTGTCTCATGCCACAGGTAATGTAAAGACAATAATATTACCCCTGTCCCCCCCCGAAGATTCCATCCAGATCTGTCCACCCATTTTCTCCACTGCAAATTTACAGAAAGTCATAGAAAATCCTCTTCCAAATCTGTAACCTGCATCAAAGATTTCTAACTGACCGTAAATTTTAAATATTTTTTTTCTATATTCTTCCGGTAAAGACCTTCCAGGATCTATTACTCTTACTTCCAGGAACGCTCTGTCTTCTGACAGGTTTGTTCTTACTGTAACCTGCCCCATGGCTGACGTGTTTTTTATTGCATTATTTAAAAGGGATTCTATAAGTCTCTTTACAAGTTCTTCCTGACCTTTTACCGGTGGTATTTGTTCCGGAATTTCAATTACAAGTTTTCTTTTATTGTATGTAAAAAAATCATTCAGTTCGTTTTTTATTTTATGTAAAAGGCTACTTATATCAATGGTCTGTATTTCGTATATATGGCTGTCTTCATCAAGCTGACTGATATCTCCTATATTTTTAATTATCTGTAACAGCTCTTTTGCACTTTCATTTGCTCTTACGAGATGCTTTGATTGTTTTTCCGTAAAATTTTCATTTGAAAGTTTCAATAAATCTATGCTGCCTACAACACCACTTATACTGTTACCCATATCATGAATGATGATCCTTAATATATCTTCACGAAATGTTTTAAGTTCTAAATTTTCTTTTTCTCTGATAAAGAGCTCTTTTTGAGATTTGCCCAGATTTAATAAAATTTTAATGGTTTGTAATAGTTCTGATTGACTTACAGGTGCCGGTAAAAAACTATCTATAATCCCTCTGTTCAGATAATCTTTTATAATATCATCATTTGAATCTGTGATTACTATAACCGGTATATTTTGTAAATCTGTACTGTCATTCAGAAGATCTATTATTTCTAAAATATTTGCATTTATGATTACCAGGTCAGGTCTGACCAATCTGATTTTACTGGTAAAATTATTTTTATCTGACCAGAATTTAACTAAATGAGCTGAAGAGAGAATTTCCGTCAAAAAAGCATCTTCTTTCGGGTAAACTACTACTACCGGTTTACAATTACTATAGACATCCATAATCATAACTCCTATTTAAGTGCCTGAAATACGTGCCGATTCGAACCTTATGGTACAGGGGCCGGAATAGTGACCTTCTATGGCACTTTCTTTCGAAAAATATGTATGAGCCAGCATTTCAAATATATTACCTGTTACAGAACCTCCTTTTACCGGTATTATTTTTCCTGAAGGCTGAATTTCATAACCAAAACGTATTTCTGTGGCAAAATCTCCTGACACCAGATCGGGATTGAGAAAAGAAAACATTATTATATGATAAACAGGTTTATCATTTGCTTTCAGTAACTCTTCCATACCGTATTTCCCCGGGCTTATTTCTATATTACTGAACTTACCGGTAGGAGTAACATTCAGATAATCTGCATATCTTTTTGTAGACCATATATTTTCCAGTTTCCCATGTTTTATAATTTCAATCCTGTCCGATGGCACTCCGTCAATGTCAAAAGGTGCACTTCTCAGACCATATGGCATTAAAGGATTGGAAGCCATATTTAATTCTTCTCCGAGCAGTTTATTTCCTCTAAATATATCTTTTCCTTTTTTAAAAGATGAAATATTTTCATAGATAAACCTGGCAGAAGAGTGAGCAATTAACGTTTCAAATAATGGCATAAGAGGTTTTGCATTTACTATTATTGCAGTATTACTGCTTTTAGGAAGAGAGGTTTTTACATTATCTCTTGCATAGTTTGCATATTCACCTATTTTATTTTCTATATTTAATTGAGAGTAATTACAGCAACTGCCTTCATACCAGCTTTCTGACTGAAGATTGTCTCCTGCCAGCAGAACAAAATCCCAGGAAATTAAGCTTTTTAACATATTTCCACAACAGCCTTTGCTGTTTTCAAAAGATATTGATTTCTTTGATATATAACATTCACTGCTGGAAAGTTCTACTCCCTGTTCTCTCTTTACTGCAGCTATTACCCTTTCTCTGAATTTTTGCAGAACTGCTTCCGGATTTTTAATAAGCTCTTCGTCGAGAACAACAACTGTTTTATACGGTACAGGCCCCGGAACTTCATATGGTTTCTGTGCTGCAAGAGATGCTACATAGAGAGCTTTTTCAAGTTTTTCATCAATTTGAAATTCTTCTACAGGTGTGAAGTAAAAGATAGCTTCACCTAATTTATTATCACTTAACTGCCTGTAAATAGTAACCTCTATCTGTTCTGTTTGAACCTTTCTTACGTATTCCGTTTTTTCTTTTGCCAAATACAACTGATACGATTCATCTTTTTTTATTCTGTACTGCCAGGCATAAATGCCTTCAGTACTGTTTAATTTTTTCTTCAAGTCTATATCCAATTAAATTAACCTCGCTTTTTATTAGTTATTAGCTTTCAGCTATCAGGATTCAGCCGTCAATTAACATTTGACTTCTAATTTATATAAGAATCGTGACGCGTGACGCGTGACGCGTGACGCGAGGACAGATTTTCTTAACCAAGTCTTGCTTTTGTTTTAATATGTGCTCCACCTATGGAAACTATTACATCTTCTTTATACCTTTTGGCACAGGTTCCTGGAATACTTCCAAAGGTATTTCCTACATGGGAAATTTCTTTGAGTAGATCGGGAACAAACCCTGTCATTGTTACAGGAGAAAAGACTTTTCCTGTATATTTACCGCCTTTTATTTCCCTTCCTATTCTGGAATTAACCTGTAATCCCCATCCTTTAGGGTCTTCCATACCGAAATAACCGTTATCCATAAAAATCCCATAGTCTGTACTTTCAATTATTTCTTCAAGTGTATATTTTCCGGGAACAAAAAATGTATTGGACATTCTGGCATATGGTTTTCTTGCCACACTTTCGCGACGACCATTGGCCGTTCTGGGAAGGTGTGGCAAATAGATAGATGTATAAAAATCAGAAATACCTCTTTTGAATACACCGTTTTCTATGATATAAGTAGGTTTCGCAAGTTCTCCTTCGTCATCAAAGAAATAACAGCCATACTCTCCCTCCAGTGTGGGATCATCTATAATATTTACATATTCAGGAGCAAGTTTTTTACCTATATATTTTTGTGCCAGTGCACCATCTTTAAGATAAAGATCCATTTCAACTCCATGACCGAATGTTTCATGTGCTATTATTCCGCTTACATCAGGACAGGTTATTACATCATAGTAACCAGGTTCAATTTTTGTGGCACCCAGCATTTCTATTGTTTCTTTTTTTATTCTTTCCAGCAACGAATTGTCAATATTTTTTAAGAGTTCTACCCCCTGTGTTTTCCCTAAAATTTCCATGTTGTTAACAACTTTGTTGCCATCTGACATATAAAGAGATAATACTACACTGCCTCTTATAATGGTTTGAGTAAAATTTTTGTATCTGTTTACAAATATTTGATCCTTAATCTGTTCTTTATAAGCAACCCAGGCATTTACAACCCTTGGATCCAGTTTGAGAAGCCTGTTCTGCAGATCTTCCACTATCTCTATTTTTTCCGACAATTCTACCTGCATAGGTGCTATAATAGTTTTTGTATAAAATTCCCTGTATCCTCCGGGCCCCGGTTCTATAATCATGTCATTATCTCTTACTGTTATTCTTTCCAGAAGATCCTTTACAGTATTATAGAGATTATCCTGTGAACAGTTTGTTACAGATGCTTCTTCGAAGAATTCTCCGTTAAAAGCACTGAATACTACACCATTTACAGCAGGTATTTCGTTAACATAAACTCCCTGTTTGTCTTTTCTTATTGTTACTCCTTTATGATAGTCAGTCATTGCATATGCATAAGGGACTTTTTTTTCCATTATTTCTACCAGTTCTGGTAGCAATTTTCTCATTCTCAAAAAACGTCAACTCTCTTTCACTGATTTATATGAAAATCGTAACGCGTTACGGGAGGAACAAATTCTCATACTTTGTTGTGACCGAACCGGTCATGGTTGTTAGTGAGTAGTGAATGGTAAGTAATATTTTATTCTATTCACTTTTCACTCTGAATATTCTATAATAAAACTTTTTTCCATTTTGTGGAAAATTACCTGTCCTTTTCAGTCTTCATTGCATATAGATCTTTACGTCTATCCTGAAAACATGGTATTTTCTTTCTTACTTTATCTATTGTATTTATTTCAATTTCTCCATATATGACTTCTTCTCCTTCTCCTGCTTCAGAAAGTATTTCTCCCCATGGATCAATGATCATTGAATGGCCGAAATAATTACCTGTTCTGTCAGAGCCGACTCTATTTACAGCTACTACATAAAGTTGATTTTCTACGGCTCTGGCCTGAAGTAAAATCCTCCAGTGATTGAGACGGGGCCTGGGAAAAGCTGCAGGAATAGATAATAATTCAGCTCCTTTAAGAGCAAGGGCCCTTGCTATTTCAGGAAAACGAATATCATAACATATCATTTGTCCGATTGTGCATTCTTCAAGTTTTACTACTGATATTCTGTCTCCGCATATGAAAGATCTGTCTTCTCCCATAAGAGGGAAGAGATGAGTTTTGGAGTAATGGCCGGCAATATGTCCTTTTGAATTAATAATATAGCTTTTATTAAATACATTTGAATTATTTTTTTCAGCTATACTTCCTGCCAGAATATTTACATTGTATTCTCTGGCAATTGACATCAATAGTTCTATCGTTTCTCCTTTTTCTTCTGCCAGATGATGCATTTCTTCAGGTATATAGCCTGTATTAAACAGTTCGGAGAGACATATTATATTGGCTTTTTGATTAACAGCTTCTTTAATTTGTTTTATAACGGTAGATAAGTTTTTTTCTTTATTTCCAGGATCTATATCTATCTGTATGGCTGCAATTTTTATCATAACTTCTTTATATTAGAACATTGGCCGCCATTAGTCAAGATAGTGATTATATGTAAAATTCCCTGTCATTTTTAAAGGCAATCCCTTGCAAATATCCAACAATTCTAGTATACTCATAATAAATCTTTTTTTTATAAAAATTTTACTTCATAAATATCCTCGCGTTACGCGTTAAGCGTCACGCGTCATGATTTATAACAGAGGAGGTGAAGTATATGGGCAGCGGAATGGGCGGTGGTATTGAAAAACAGCAGCATTATTATACACAACCAGGTAAAGTTGCTGTTCACCAGCAGCAGATGCAAAAATCAACAGGGCTGTCAGGTCTTACAGGGGGTAAATCTCAAAAAACAGAAGAATCTAAATCCAAAAGCGAAGATAAATTTGTAGGTGGCGGTGAGGGAGAGGCAACAGAAGAAGGAAAAGAAACTGCTGCACAGCATGGAGGTGCCCTGGTGGGCGGTTTTCTTAAGACAGGCTCAAAAGAAAGAAAGACACCTGTTGGCAGAAAAATGGTTTCTGACGATACAGAAGTGGAAGAAGATAGTGAAGTTTCCGAGAGTTCATCTACTTCATCTGTCAGCAAAACCGGAATGAATACAGGGACGGCAGGTGATGTGAGAGTTAAAAAGCTTGTCAGAGGGAGGAGACATTCTGATTCCGGTGATCTTACAGTTGAGTTTATAAATGACTGGCTCAGAATAAAAAAATCTCCAGGAGCCAGACTTTCTCTTGGAGAGATTATGGCTGACTGCAGTCATGATCAGGATGTGGATCCATTTATATTACTTGCCATTGCTGCTGCTGAAACTGAATACGGAAAAAAAGGTGCTGGCCTTGACGGACTTATGGGTATAGAAGATATTGAAGGGCCGGAAGAACAGATTGTTGAAGGAGCAAAACTTTTCAGTCAATTAAGGGAAAATGACGAAACAGATGAGGATGCTCCTGTAGCCAACCAGATAATAGCTGTAAACAGGGCAGGATGGTGTAATGATCTTAACTGGCATAAATCAGTATTTAAATATTATCAGGAAATAAAAAGAGCATGGGAACGTTACTCTGAAATGAAATCTTAAATCTAAGTACCGCAACAGGTAAATTGGTACCCAAAAAAATATGGCATACACTTCTGTCCCTGGCCGGGCTCTGGAGGAAAAGATATGCCGTATTAAAAGAGAGTTAT
>CAYSLJ010000088.1:0-30686 GCA_964431735.1 uncultured Synergistia bacterium
TTTCCCCCCCCCCCCCCGAATATCGGGCATCCAGAAGGTCACGGTTCCTATAACACTTACATTCTCATTTAACTCCATAATCTCCCCTCTGCCGTTCTGGAATACTATTTTATCGGAAAGGGCTTTTGCTTTCTTTATCACCGGCTGCACCGCATCTGCCTCATTGACTGCCAGTAATACGATATTCCCGCATTCTACCTGTGGCTGCTTGCGAATAAAACATAACATACCGGGAGTTATGCCGTATTCGACCATCGATTCACCTTTTGCCTGTATAACGAAATCCGCTTTTATATCGAATTTTGCAGACATGGGAATCCAGTCGATTACCTGGTCTTCAGCCAGGGCGCAGGGTGCGCCGCAGGCCGCCTGTCCTTCTATCATGGGATAGTTGATCGTTTCGTAATCGTCTGCCGTCTGCCTGGTTGCATCCAGGAGATGGCCTTTTACCTCTTCGGCTTTCTCTCTCTTTTCTCTCTCTGCCCTCTCTTTTTCCTCAGCCCTTTTCTTTAGATATCTCTCCCTGTCGCACCTGAAGGCGAATATAGGTATTTTCTCCTCCGGCGCGTCGTAAGATACCTTTTCCTCCCGGACAGTAAGGGCTGTCTGTGGCGGAGGGGTGTAAATAAGTTTGTTAAGGTTTGTTATTTTGCTTGTTACCTTGTTTGTCGCTTGTTTTAGCTCGTCAATTATCTCTCTTATTTCCGGTATTAAGTTGAGGTCTTCCTGTTGAGGTGATTTATCTTTGCCTGCTAGTAACATATCACCTTCGCCAGTTAGGAGCCAAGTTGAATTAACCCCCACTTCGTAATAGAGCAATTTCGCTAAAGTGGCTGTCATTTTAACTCTACCTGTCTCAATGTCTTTAATTTGATACCAAGACATTTCCAGTTTTTCTGCCAGTTCTTTTTGAGTTAAATTGAGTGTTTGTCGTAATTCTTTCAACCTTTGCGAATGATTACTCATGGTGAGACCTTTCTTTTAGGTAAATTTCTCTATATACTCTTGACATTGTAGCGAAAATTACCTATAATAAATAAAACTAAACTTATTTAATTAGAGGATAGCATATTATGACCAAAAAGACAATAGACCTCAAGAAAGCAATAGACCTCAAGGTTAAATTACTGCAGGCAAATATAAAACAGATAGATGTAGCTAAAAGAGCCAATGTTGATAAATCTTTAGTGAGCAACCTTATAGCCGGAAGATATAAAAGTAAGAGAGTTGAAAAAATTATTGAGGAAATGGTTAGTGAAAAATCATGAAAAAAATACCTACTTCAAAAAATACAATTGAAGGTTACACCTTAGACATGAAAGGTGTAACCCAAGGTGTAACCTCTTTAGATGAGGGTTACACCTTAAGTAAATCTAATAATGATAAGACTTTAATAAAAAAAGAAGTTTGGTTATCTGTCAAAGAAGGTGTAACCCTATTAGGTATTACTAAAAAACAGGTTTGTAAAAACTGCAAAAAAGAAAAATACACCACTAAAAAAGTCCATGGCAACGGCGGTATTCAATACAGAATTCTCCTCTCTTCCCTCCCGGAACCGGCACAGAAAAAATACTGGAAGGAAAAACTCTCTATCGATAAACCGGAACCGCAGGAACATATGGCTATAGGTGAGACGGAACTGGAGATTTATTCCAGGCAGCCGGCATGGGCGAGGGAGTTCCATGACAGATGGAATAGCATCCTTACCGAGACCGAAGGGATGAGCAGAACCGAGCTTGATATATACATATCCGCTTATAAAGAAAAATACCCCGGTGATAAAATTTCCTACGGCTCTGTCATGAGACGGAGGAAAGATGTCAGAGAGAAAGGTAAGCTGTCTCTTATTCCCGGATACGGTAAAAGGGCAGGCCGTACGGAAGTAAAAGAAGAATGGCTCAAGGTTTACGCGGGGCTGTTTCTGACCGAAGATAAACGTTCTGTAAATACATGCTGGGAACAGGCATTTATGGAAGCGCGGAAAGTTGACGGCGATCTGATTAAGAATAATTTCCCTTCTCCTTCTACATTCGATAAAGCCTTAAAATCCAAAGTAAGTAAATCTTCGATTTATCTATACAGGTATGGTTACAGTGCATGGAATAAAAAATTCGGTTACTACGTAGACAGGGATCATAGCGATGTTTATCCGGGTATGTGCTACGTATCAGATCACGCCCAGATAGATGTGGGAGTGGAAATTCAAAATGGCAAAACAAAGAAAATATGCTTCCCCTGGGTAACAGCTTTCAGGGACTTAAAGAGCGGTAAATGGGTCGGGTGGCTTATTCACCCGGAAGCTCCGAATTCGGATCATATTTTAATGAGTTTTTATACCGCCGCTAAAGATTTCGGCATCCCTCTTGATGTAATGATAGACAACGGAAAGGATTATCGGTGTTATGCCTTTTCCGGGGGAAGAGTAAAAACTACTTTTGTTAAGCCTGAAATTACTGAAGATAATAAACGTATGGCTCGCGCAGTTTTATCTTACCTGGGCATTAATGTTCATTTCTGTATAGTTGAAAACGCTCAGGCCAAGCCAATAGAACGCGACTTCTTGAAAATCAAAGAATGGCTTTCTAAGAACCTTCCCGGATATCGCGGCGGAAACATTAAAGAACGCCCTGAAAAGCTTCAACAGGAAATTAAAGACGGTGCTATTTTGAAGTGGGATGAGTTCGCCCCTCTCTTTGACAGGTTTATCGTGGAACGATTTAACAGGAAGAAAGTTGACGGAAAAATCCTTAAAGGTATGTGCCCCGATGAACTCTGGGAGAAAGAATGTCAGGTTAAAAGAGTTACGTCTCTGGAATCGTTAAAGCTGTTCTGCATGAGAAGTTCCGGCGTAGTAAGCATAGGGCGTATCGGGATAAAAGACTCTGAAACCGGTTTTCACTACTGGGGTGAATGGATGTCTCCCCTTAAGGGCAGGAAAGTTTACATGAGGCGGGATGTAAAGAAGTATCAGGAAGCTTATGTATTCGACGCAGAACCTGCTCCCGGAGCTCTGGATTTCGGCTATCTCGGAAAAGCGACAATTAAAGAACGCGTATCCGCCATTATTAGCCCTGATAATGACATAGAGAGGAACAAGTTGAAAGAAGAAATAGCCAGGAGGCGGAGAGACTTGAAGATTGCAAAGGATGTCGAGATAAGAGGGAAAGAGCTTTCCTATCAGGACAGACTTTCAAATATGGAAGAGATTGTAAAGCTTGAAAATGAAGAGAGAGGATATATCCCATCCGGAGAGGGTCCGAAAATAACGGAGGTTGTACGCACTCCTATGGATAAGGTGATAAAACAGCTCAGGGAAGAAAAAGCGGAGAAGCCGAAACCGAAATATATATATAAACCGGGACCTATTGTTGACGAAGAAAAAATACCTATATTTGCCTTCAAATGCGACAGGGACAGATATCTGAAGAAAAGGGCTGAAGAAAAAGCCAGGAGAGAAGCGGAAAACCAATAGAAAGGATTGACGGTAATGGTCGGAAGTCGATTAAAAGAATTCAGGAAAGCTATGGGGTTTACTCAGAAGGATTTGGCGGAAAATCTAAATACCAATACTAAATATATTGCAGATATAGAAGCGGAGAAAACTATGCCCGGCGGACAGTCTCTTGCTTTATTAAATAAAAATTTCAATATTAATTTAAACTGGCTTCTGACTGGCAAGGGCGAGATGCTTAACAGGGAAGCTCCCGGTGAAGAATACTGGATACAGAAATGTGTTTCAAATAAAGATTTCTTTCAGTTCCGGGCGCAGAAGCGTAATTCCCAGATTAATTCTCTTGAATGCGCAATAAATAAGACACGGACGGACGATCTTCAGATTATTCTTCTGAAATTCGATAAGCTTAATGCCGAAAGAGCGATGGCAATAGCGGAACTCAAAGACGGCGCAAAAGGCAGTGAGGTTTTAAAAGACTGGTTATTCTGCCAGGCAAAAATAGATGATATATGCATAAATATATTAAATTCCCTACAGAAGTTCTGTAAATACTGCTACGACATAGCCGAGGTTGAAGTTAATTTCAGGTTTGGCGGTTCCGATGATCCGGTAGTGCCTATTTTTGTAAACAGAGACGGATATATGTCCTCTAAAGACTATTGTTTCTCTTCCCTTATCTGCGATCTGCCGGAAATTCTTCTCGGAATGAATGATGTGTCTGAAGCTTTTTCGGATGCTATGGATTTTATTGTAGATGAAATTGAAGACTCGCCGGAGGCGGGGTAATGAAATATTCAAACGATATTTAAATGCCGTTTAAATGGCATTTGAAGATTTAATGAAAGGAGGTGTGTGAGGATGATTACTGCAGAATATAAGTTAGAGATTTTAAGGAAGGCTGAGAAAGGTTTGAATAAAGCCAGTGATTTATTAGAGAAGAGTTTGAGTAAGATTATTGATTTAGAAGCTCTGTATTTAATAAAGCCAGACAACTGGGAAGATTATATTATAAAGTCTTTTGTAGAGGTTAGGGAAAAAATAAACAGTCTTAAAGAGGATGTGAGATTGGAGATGGCATATGAAGAGGCTTAATTAAATCATATTGCTATTAAGGAGGTGTAAACGGTGAAAAAATCTGAGTTAATGGAGAAGATAAAAGAAGCTCAGAAAAATCCGGGTAAGGCTCCCCGGTATCATAGCCGCGGGAGAATACTGCTTGAAGAGGCTGTAGGGTGTAAACCCCGTAAAAACCAGATTAAACAGTTGGAAAAGGAAAAGCTGATTTACAGAGACATGACGCTTTTTGACTGGTGTATTCGCGAGGGTGCAAGATTGGAAGGTTGGAATGATTAAAGACTTGTCGGAGATGTAATTATGGAAAACAGTGAGATAAGGAATAATAGAATTATAATTAAAAAACCAGGGTTTGAATGTCCTGCGATAATTCTTTCTGTAATTTTCTGGATAATGTTTTTATTATACTGGCTTGGCGGCCACAGGTAAGGAGAAAACAATGTTTAACTGGACGGATTTTCTTATAGTTACAAAAATAATCTATACCAACCCCTGTGTGATGGTTGGTTATATAGCACTATTAATTACACATTTTATTGAAAGGAGATATGAAATTGCCAATTATAGAATGGAGCGATAATTACATAACTGTCTGCGATATTGAAAAAGTGCAGATAAGGTTGGATTGGAAAAAGGAAAAGATTGCAGAGATTGCCATACTGGATGATGACGGTAACGAGAAAGAAGAGGCGCCGGATGAAAAATCCGAAGAGCTTCCTCCGTTTCATTATCCCTGTAACGTCCCGGCTTATCGGGAATATAAAGCTCCTTTAGATTCTCTTACAGAAGAAGCTATAACCGGAGCTGCCGCAGATATAGAAACTACTGTTTCCGGTATGGAGCAGAATGACACCCCTTTGAATAAACTCAAAGGAAGATTGCTGGAATATGTAAGATTAAACCAGCCAGTCTACCTGCCTGTTACATCACTTACGAAAAACTCGACGCTTTACGAAGAGAGGGAAAAACTTTTTGATTTTCTCGATACAAGAAGTAAGTTAGAGATACAAACTGCTATAAAAGTTCTGCTTTCGGAAGGTGAATTGAAAAGAACAAGGCACGGTTCAAGTTATCCTTATGAATATTCACTGCAAATTGCCCAAAGTCAGACTGATGATAACAGGCAAGAAGTTGAGGTATTGGTTGAGGCTTCTAAAGAGAAAGTTGCTTCTAAAACAGGCGGAAAGAGGGCGGAGAAAGAGAGGATAATAAAACAGAGACAGGATGAGATTAAGGTGAAGTTAATGGAATATGTAAAACTAAATCAGCCTGTGATATTGCCTGTCCATGTTTTGGAGACTTCTTCTGAATACCCGTTAAAAATGAAATTGTTTGATTTTATCGGCTCTGATAGTTCCTATGAAGTTTATGCTGCTTTAAGCACGCTGGTCAGGGACGGTAAACTTATAAGGAGCAGAGAAGAAGTCGGAGGTTTTTATAAATATTCATTGCAGCCTTTCCCTGATCAGGTAAGTAATAACGGCAGATGCCCCAGGTGTAACAGAACCCTTGAAAAACTTGATGCCTGTAATGAGCTTGCCTGCGGTGAAAATTTTACTTTTGAGCACTGCTTTAACTGCGGTCAGGATTTTTACCCGCCAATCCAGTCCGTTAAGGAGATTGGCGATTTAATAGAAGACATTAAAGATGATTTAACGGAAGATGAAATTGAAGATTAAAGGAGGTAATTTACTATGAAAACAATGGAAAAGGGATTAACACAGAAGTCGGATGAAGCTCTGCAAAAAGAACTGGAAGATTGTATGGCTGAAAAAGGATTTAGCCAGGCTCAGGTTTCGCGATCTCTGGGAAGACCAGCTTCAGCACTGTGCCAGTGGCTAAAAAACTGTTTCGAGGGTAATATATCAAAGTTTGAAGAAGAAGTCAAGGCTTTCCTTCGAAGAGAAAAAGAAAAAGCCAAATGGGCGACCGTTGAAATAGGATTTATAAAAACTTCCGTAGCGGATCATCTTTTTGAAACTGCCGAGATGTGCCATCTTGATTGCTCGATGGGAGTTGCAATTGGCGATCCCGGCCTGGGTAAAACGCGTGCGGTGGAAGAATATACCAGGCTGAACCCCAGTGTAATTTTAATTGAAACGAACCCCGGATGGTCAGTAAGGACCATTGTAAGGAAAATACATTTGCAGGTTGGCCTTGACGGGCGCGGCAGCACAGATGATATGGTCGATGAGATTGTGAGCAGGCTTCAGGGTAGCGGTAGATTGATAATAATAGACGAAGCGGAAAATCTTGACTCTGAAATTATTAACCTCTTAAGGCGTATTTACGACCATGCTCATGTCGGCATTCTCTTTGTCGGCATGCCCCGATTGCTCCATAATATAAAGGGAAGCAAGGGAGAACTGGGGCAGTTAAAATCACGGTCAAGCGTGTCCTGTGAGCTTGACTTGATTACAAAAGACGATGTAAAGGATATTGTTGAAACCTGCGTCCCTCACTATGAGGAACTTGTCGAAACATTCTTTACGGAAAGCGAAGGTAATACCAGGATATTAAGTATGCTCATTGTTAGATCGTTAAGAATGGCATATGTAAATAAAGAAGAAAAGGTGACACCTGAAATTATCAGAGAGGCAAAGAGGCTTATTACTGTATAAGGCATAACGGCCAGGCTGTCGGCCTGGCTGTTACAGGTTTTATTATGAGGAGGAATGATTATGAATCCCAGATGTCTCGGATGCGGGAAAGTTATAGCGATAGAAAAAGGAAAGACCGTGTACAGATGCGACTGCAGGGTGGTAAATACCGTGCAGGCAATGAAAGATATGAGGAAATTAAGGGAGTCTGGTAATAGAAAGAAGGTATGATAAATGACTCAGCCGGTAATAACTAACAGCCAGATACAAAAAATTCATACTCTTATCTCCGTTTTAAAATGGAGGGACGAATGGTACAGGGATAATCTTTATAGCTATTTTAAGGTAGACTCTTCTGTATATCTAAACTACGCCCAGGCTAAAGAATACATAGGCATCCTGGAAAAGCGGGCATTAGATGCGGGAGTATGGAAAGCCCCGAAGGATTACTATGAAGATCTTTCCGATCGGGAAGATATGGCGACTCCTAAACAGATAAGAATGTTAAAGGCTATGTGGAAAGATATTTCCACTGCCACGACTGCCGAAGAAAGAGAGAAAGGTTTAAGGACTATGCTCTTGAGGATTGTAAAGGTCGAAGATATAAGATTCCTTGAGAGAAAAGATGTCAGTAAAATGGTTAACTGTTTTACTGCCATGAAAGGACAGAGCAATAAGGACTGACTGGAGGATGGATCTGGTAATGGATTTTGAGATAGAGGATGAAACAGCGGAAAATATGATAAATGACGACAGGAGGTCAGGGGTTTTTGCAATTACCAATTTAGTGACAGGTAAAATGTATATAGGTAAGGCATTTGATTTAAGGGGAAGATGGAGCATTTATTTTAGCTCACTCAGAAAAGGGACCTTTTGTAATAAAGAGATGCAGGCTGATTTTGATGATTTCGGAGCGGAATTATTTGAGATTGAAGTTATAGAATATTGTAATACTGAAACACTGGAAGAAATGAAACAGTATTATATTGATTTCTATACTTCTATCGGGAAAAAGTTGTATAACTGGGATATTCGAAAAACGTCACAGTTGAATATAGGAAAGCCGCGTTCGGAGGAAACCAGGAAGAAAATTAGTAAATTCCGAAGGGGGCGTTATCACACGTTAGAGACTAAGGTGAAAATTGGATCGGTGAAAAAGGGGAAACCCCGTTCTGAAGAAACCAGACAGAAATTAAGCGCGGCCAACAAAGGAAAGATGTTATCCGGCGAGACCAAAAAGAAAATGTCTGCAGCCAAAAAAGAATTCTGGAGTAAGGAGAAGTAAATGAAAGAGTTTTTACGGGAACTGACAATCGAAGATTTACCGGGTAAGGATATGAAGATGGTGGCTGAATACTGCGGGATAGACATCGCGGTTAAACTAATCGAAGAGATGCCTTCTATGGCAATTTATATCCCAAAGTCCAGCGTAAATCAGCTTGCCAAAGACTATATCCGTAAAAATTACAATGGTTCTAATGTAAAGAAACTGGCCGCAAAGACCGGTTATTCAGAAAAACAGGTTTATAGGATACTGCATGAAATGCAGAAAGCAAATAAACCGCAGAAAGGCGATATAGAGATTATACAAATTGATATGTTTGACGGAGGTATTAATGATGAAAACTGAGGAAAATATTGTTATGGAAAATATAGAAGAACAGGTGCGTAAGCCTCAAAAAAGCTTAATAGAAAAAATGGAAGATTATGAGCATGAAATAGAGGGTCTGAAGGGTGAGAATGAAAGACTTCGAGAGAGGGTGTCGACGCTGCAGTCCAAGACCTGCTATGCAGACGAACAGGGTTACAACGTAGAGCAAAGAGGAAAGCAGGTTCAGGAACTTGCCCAGACTCTTATCAGGAAGGATGAAGAAATACTTATTCTTCAACTGAAAATGGATGAACTGAGTAAAGAAAAAGAAAATCTGACCGAAGGGAATGACTGGTTAAAGCAGAGTATGAAAGAATTAAGATCTGAACTTCATAAATCAAAGATTACCGAAAAGCAGACATTGAATTCGGAAACTGCTCTTAAACAGATTAACCAGGAGCTTGCAAGGGAAAACGAAGAGTTAAAACTGACTGTCAGAGAACTGAGGGAAGATATTAACAATTTGCCGGTTTCCATTAAGGTCAATATAAACAGGGAGCTTAATGAGAAAAACTGCGAACTCGCAAGGCTTAATAATTGTTATAAAGACAGGGTTCGAAAAGCAGATTGGACGATGGGTCAGATTGAAACTCATCTTCAGATGATTTCGTCGGTTATTAATCATAGCAGAGAGGAGATTGTTTGCTGATGCCTGCTATTGTATGGGATGGAACCAGGGTAGCAGTCGAAGGAATTAAGTCTTTTACTTTCGATTTTCAGGATGGAGAGATAGTAAGTTTTTCCGGCATAGAATATATTTCCGGCTGTGAATTAAAAGAAGCATCTCTCACGTCCCCCGTCTTTATCCCGGAAGATGAGGATTTTACCATGGACGAAGATGAGGAAGACGAAGGGGATGTTTCGGAAAATTTTCTTAAGGCAATAGAACAAAGGATTGTTTTGTATATAAAGAAAAACCAGCCATGCACATTCAGGTATTACGTAAGAAACTCTAAAACCGATGCGAAAGAATTGGTAGATGAAGCAGAGTGTATAAAGCAGTTTTTAGGTGCAAGGACGAAAAGAGTAATAGGGAAAGCGCTCAGGAGATTAATTGACGGAGCTGCAGTTATCAGAAAAAGGGGTATGGGCTGCGAACCTTTTATTTATGTACTGCCTGAAAACAGGGAGCTTCTTAATGAAGTAGCGGAGAAGCAGACGGAGGAATGGATCAAGAAACTCCATGAGGATAATTCCGAATTAATCGAAGCAACGATAATGGAGTATATAAAAAGTAAAGGCGGAGTATCGACTTTCAGGTATCACTGTAATAATAACGCACCGGATTCGACGAAGAAAGAAAATAAAGAAATTGAAGATTTTTTTACCTTGAGGAAAGTTTTTAAATCCGGTTTTGATCACGACAAAATCAGGAAAGTCATCAGAGGCATGGTTGAAAAAGGTAAACTGGTTTTTCAGGATAAGGTTGCAAAAGGCAGGGGCAGCAATGCTGCAGTTTATTCTGTCCCGAAATCTGCAAAGAAAACATGTCCGAGGTGTAATTCGGATATGCTGTCAAGGGAAAGTACGAAATATACCACAGACCCTGATTTCTTATCGGGAAAGCATTTTGACTATTATCATTGTCATTCCTGCGGGCAGGATTATTACCCGCAAAGAAAGGAGAAATGATTATGTATTTCGATCCTGATGTTATATATAACAATCTTTCTGCAGAGGATCAGAAAGCTGTAAATGATGAAGTAATGGATGAACTGGAAAAAGAAAACCCTTACTTTAAGGACGTGAAGGTTAATTATATGAAAAACACTTTAGTATTAATGAAAAGAAGGCAGATAATTTTTAACAGATATAGAGGAAAACTCAAACCTCCGGCAACTGCCATAGTTATAGAAGAGAACGAAAAAGATGTAGAGATAAGAGAATTAAAGGAAGAACTGGAGGAGTTAAGGGAACAGCTTAAAGCGCGTGACAGAAAAATCCAGGAAATGGAATTTACTCTTGATATGTTGAAGACGAAAGAAGGGGGCGAAAAACATGCAGCTTAGTTTTGCCGTAATGGCTGAAATCGTAAGGACTATAGATGTGGAACCTTTGAAATCACAGATGCAGAAAGCCAATAAGAGGATGAAGGAAGCTCAGAAACAGAGGAATAACTGGTGGAAGAAATTGCCGAGGAAAAGAAAAAGAGTAAGGGTCTAATGTATTACGGTTCAGGCGGGAGGATATCCCGCCTGTTTTTATTTCTCCAGGTAATCTATTGCATCCCGCTCGGCATCTCCTATGTCATCATCTGTTAATTCGAAAAATGGACGGGCGGGCATTGTAAACCCTTTCCCTCTCCCTGCTTTTCCTCCGAAATGATGAATAGCCGCATATCCTTTTTTAAATGGCATATTAGAGCCCACTACTGCAGTCGCAGAATCGTGATCAGGGGAAATTCCACCAAGCAAATTTCTATTTACCTGTAATATGGAGCCAGGCCATTTGCCTATTTTCGCCCTCTCTTTTTTTGTTGAATCTGCAAGTTCCTGCCATTTCCCTCCGGGAAGTCTTGCTCCCTCTGTCTGGAAATTCCTCTGAACCGCAGTATGCATGGTCTCGGAAATAGTTTTCATGAGAGGAGCAAGGTCTCCGAGTTTTCTCTGAGCCTGATTGAGATAATCTTGAATAGACTTGCTATTTACTTCAATCGTAGGACTGATCATTTTTTCATCTTTCCAATCACTTCTCTTGCATATATCATGCCGTCTGTATTCTGACCTTCATTATAAGCACAGGCAATGAGTAATTCTGTAGATCGACTGTTGTCTTCTTTTGAAATACCAAAGAGGGATTTTAGATACGAAAGGTGATAACATCCGCACTGGATATTAATTTCGGGGTTAAACGGATCTGAATTTTCAGGAAGCTTAATGGCTTTTAAACACCCTTTAAAAGTCTCTGGAAGTAACTGCATTAATCCTTTTGCGTTACTCTTGCTCACAGCTTTCGGGTTATAACTGCTTTCCTGTTGGACTATAGCGTCTACAAATTTTTCGTCAAGGCTGTATTGCTTTGAATACTTCTTTATCAGGTCCGAATATTTACCTGTTACTCCTGTTGTTGTCACTGTTGATGCCGGTTGCGCCACAGGCTTCACGTTAAAATATTTATTAATACCCGATACGATTGCTTGAGCGTAAGCTGTCTGGAATTCTGAAGTTTTAAGCAATTTCAAATCGTCCTGGTTGGACATAAATAGTGTTTCGCATAATACTGCCGCCATGTCGGTATTGGTCAGGACATAATAACTGGCTTCTTTTACTCCGCGATTGGTAAAATCCCATAGATTTAAAAGAGCTTTATCTGCTTTGTATTTTTCTTTCTTAATTTTCTGGAGATACAGAACTTCATTTAATATTGTTTTTGCAAGCTTCTCTCCTTCTATTGAACCGGGACAGTGATATATTTCCGTCCCGTTTGCAGATGTATTATCGTTTGCATTGCAGTGGATAGAGATAAATAAATCACATTCTTTTTTGTTTGCGTCCTGGGCTCTGGATGGCAGATCGCCAAGTTTGCTGCTGGATATTGGGAAACTGGTCACATCTCCCTGTCTGGATAGAAACACCTCGTATCCATTGGTTTCTAAATTCTTTTTTGTAAACACAGCAATAGTAAGCGCTATATCAGCTTCTCTGGTTCCGTCAGGTCCGATTGCTCCAAAATCTTTCCCCTGATCGCCATGACCGGGGTCGATATATATTTTTTTCTTCATAAAAAATTCCGCCTTTTTTGATTTCATAGTAATACAGGGCGGAATATTTTTCTACTGACAATGTCGGGGAGTATTCTTTAGTGTATTAAATAAATACTCCGTCAGGCAAATCTCCTCTGAGGTTAATAATATCATGGTAAAATTTTGTATACATAGAATTAAAGGGAATGAGCTTTGAAGTTATTTCTTTTAATTTCTTTATATCTTCTTCTGTCGCGCCGTTTTGTCGGCAATGTTTAAATAATGTCCTATACTCTATTATTAATTTTTCTTCCTCAGTGTCCATGCTGCAATCTTCCCTTCTATCTCTTCTTTTTCTTTCTCGTTTTTCTGTAAATAATTATCCATCTCTCCGTCTGGCAAAATATTAAGCCCTTTCATTCTTTTTAATGCATCAGAAAATTCTTTATCACTTAATGATTTGAATGATTTAGTATAGGCACTGGCTACTATCGGACTCAGCGTTCTTAGTTGTTTTATATTTTTGATGATTTTTTCCCTGTCTCCATTATACCTTAAAATCATTTTTAATAGAATATCTATGTCGTCTTTTGATAAATAATTTACAATATCTTCTGGTTTTACGCCTTCTATATTTTCAATTATAAATATGGCGGTATTTAAGTTTGTCACTCCCTCTTCTTTAAATCTATCTCCTTTAAAATTATTTCTCCCGATAGGATGGAAACTCTCGTGTGTTAACGTGAAGCAGCCAGACAGATCTCCGTATCCGGCCTTAATCACGATATTAGGATGAATTCCTATAGCTTTATTTAGTATACAGTATCCGGTGGCATTACCATCAAGTTCTATTCCTGTATGTTTTCTGTAAGTGTCCGAGAATTCTTTTTCCGTTCTCGAGTAGATATATTCTTCAGGTATTTTTCTGTTGAATTGTATCTCTATCTTTTCTCGTATCTCCCTGCCAAGCAACGCTGTATTATTGTAGGCTTTGTTTCTTGCTTCCTCTTCCGTATCGATTTCTGTTATATCCTGCCAACCGGGAATATTTTTGAATGTTATTTTTTTGGATAACTGTGGTTCCTGCGAATTGTCTTTATTGAAAAAAGATACCAGTTCGTCGGGGTATTTATTTAAATCCGGCTCCCATGAAGTTTCTCCGGGGTTATAGCTCCATCCGACATCAGGAGATATTTCTATAATCTTCCCCGTGGAGGGATTTCTTATGTCAGGATTTTTATACACCGTAACAGGTCTCATTTCTCCTGTCTTTTCTGAAACCAGCCTGTCTTTAATGAAAAGCATTCCTTCTGATGATTCTACTTTAAGCCCCATCCGTTCCAGGTCTCTTTCGCTTAAAGCTATTACTTTGCACCGGCAGTTAAATCCATTCGGAGGATAGAAGCTTTTCCAGAAAGGATCGTCATACCGGAAAACTTTCCCGTTAAGCTCTCTGTGCTCAGGCCTGGTTCTGGAATCTTCGACTGCCCAGTACTGCCAGTATGGACGCCTGTCTACATTATCTATTAACTGTTTATATCTACCGGCCTGATATGCAGTATTAAGATTTGCCTGATATATAGTCCTTAAACGATGAGGAGAGCCGAGTTGAATTTCTTTCTCGCCATCTTCGGTCTCGATCGTCTGTGTTCCCCACCAGCCCTTAGCTTTTAATTTCGGTTCAAGTTCTTTCTGGAAATCCCGGAAGGTTGTACCGCTTTTGATAGACTTTTGAACCATGTCCCGGATATCCTGAAGGATGTCCATTTTGGTGACTTTAGCTACGGTGAAAACTTTATTATGCTCGCTCTGCCATATGTCATACCAGTTCCAGGAAAGAGCATTACTTTTTTTTTGAAAATATTCGATTGCTTTTTCAGGTGGGAGTCCTATAACAAATCCGGGGTTGAGTTTGGTTTCCGTGGCCATTTTTCTACTTTCTCACTTTGTAATATTTGAAAGTCTTCCCGATCCCTCACTGATAAACATGGCTTTATCGAATAAATCCTGCATTGTTTTAGTGTTCATTAGCGGATACTGTTCCGATAAAGCTTCAAGAACCTCTTCATAGCTGTTCCCGTTTTTAACCAGTTCTATTACAGGTCTTAATAAATCTTCTGCAATCTGCTGAAGTTCTTTGTCCGATACGGCATTTTCCAGATCGCTTACAGGGTTTTTATCGCCCTGGGCAGGTTCGGCAAATTGCGCGGACGGGAATGTGTTCTGCTGCTGTGGTTCTGCTATGTCAAAATCTTCTTCTTCCAGGTTGTAATTTTTCTGATAATATTTCTTTGTGAATTTTACGCCGGTTCTTGAAAGTGTTTCGTCTCTCTGGGCGAGCGTCAAATCTACATCTTCAGGCTCCCACATTTCAAATTCCGGGATGTCTTTATCGGGGAAATTTAATTCGTAAATCCACGTAAGAAGTTCGTTCATTGTTTCCATTACAAGGTTTCTGTCTGAATCTACTATATCCTGACGTACTTTAAAATGCGTCTCGGTTGCAGCTCTGGCTCCCGTATTTCCAATTTCTGTCGTAAGAGTCTGTCCGAGAATTGCTTTACTTATCTCATCGTTACATGTCCTGATGAGCTCTTTATATGTTCCTGTAGAGCTGGCTTTAAATGGAGACTCTATCAGATCTAAATTTGAATTCTGGGACATAACTATAACCGCATCCCTTACGGCATTTTCAAGCGCCTGCGCGAGTTCATCTTTCTCTTCTTTAGATGCTCCCGGCGGATGCTTCCCCAGAAAAATAGGCATTCCGTATTTTTCAATAAATACAATCCAGAACTCCCATCCGCCTTTTTTAAATGTAACCGACCAGAAAACATTACTTAATACTGGTTTACCGTAAGGGTTGTCATCACTTGCTTCGTGCTGAGGGCAAAGGAATTTCTTTTCCGGGAGAAGCTCTCCGTCCCAGGAGGATTCCCTTGACTTAAACCTGAGGTTGTTTTCCGTGTCAAAGCAGAACCATTCAGGAGGTTTGCCTGCGATTTTCGCGGGAAGCCACAGATTATCGTATTGTCCCCATGTAACCTCAAGAGGTTTGTATCCGTAAAGCGGTGCATTTAATATCTCTTTTATTATTCTCTGTAGCTTTAATTTCTTCAATCTCTCTTCTATTATTTCTATTTCCGGGGTCTTTTCCTGCCCTCTGCCTATTTCCCAGAAAAGAGAAGTGACGCCTGTTTTCCTGCTTGTTATACATGCGCCCACGTGAGGCTCTGTGTATAGCTCGTTGTATACGGTAATATCCTTGCCGAGTTTTTTCAGCACAGGATCTGGATTGGGCAGCATTCTGCCAAGTGTATAAAAATCCATACTTCTGCTTCTGGTGGCTATTTCATCTGTAAGTTTCCAGTTCTTTTTCCCGTTAAATTCTACGAAATTATTTCCAACCCAGATACCTTTTTTCATATTACCTTCCTCCGTATACGCGAGCTAATCTTATAATATTATGGTTTGAAAATCCTTGTGTTGTCTTGGAAGCTTTTCTTTTCCCTCTTGAAGTTACATTTGTATCTTTTGCATCGCCGCAGAATGCATAATTTGAAAGTGCTCCTCCCCAGAACCTGTCCGCGTGTCCTTCTTTGTTCGCTTCCGCGTCAAATCTGATATGCCCTGCCGCCGTGACGGATTTTCTGACAGAATGAAGATCTTCTCTTACTACTTCGTCTCCGGGTATAAAAAAAGTCATGTCAGAGAGGGACAGATAAAAGTTTGTTGCAAGTGTGTGTTTTATCGCTCCGTTGGTGTCTATTGCTTCAACCTTCATTCCGAATTTTTTTACTGCGTTTTCGGATATATTTTCTCCTATTCCGACCCGGTCGATACAGGCTTTTATAACGCTGGGATGTTTAAGTATTGTAAATAGAATTGCTTCCTGCACCGTAAATCCTACATTTCTCATGATAATAATAAACCTGGTGAATTTTATAAGTCCTATTCTTTCACTTCCCCAGATACATGAAAGATGCTTTCTTCGTGCAACATCGAAACCTATACCAAGCTCTCCTGTTATTTGCTTAAGTGGTTTTAATAATTCTTTTATCTGTGTGTCGTAAAAAATCTTTCCTATAGTTCTTTCAAGAGGTATCTTTTTTTCTCTGATTTCTGCTTCTGTAAATTCTACATTCTTTATTTCGGAGGTAAGTGGAATATACAGGATATCATCTTTTTCGCAACGCTGTATAATTTCATATGTAAGGAAAGCTCCTTCTTCATCTTCTGCCTGGCAACAATATTCCTGCTGCCATGTCTGCTCGTCGGCACAATTGTCTCTTTCGTTCTGCAACCATTCCTGCTCTTCTTCTTTAGTAGGATTTTTACCCAGTATTCTCTTGAGGATTTTTCTAGCAAGACCTTCTTCTACTGCAGTATAAATAGATGTAGTATGAAGACTCCATTTTTGTAGTTTTCCTTTTTTTATTGCCTCTATAAATTTAAAAAATCTGCATAGCTTTCCGTTATGGGTGCTGATTATTCGAAGCGGGTAGCCCCATGTGATACATGGCCTTGCGGCTTTCCAGAGTTCATCCTGATCTTCATGGTGGGCGTATTCGTCAAGTATTACTTTGCCGCCTTTGCTCCTAAAGCGTTTCGGGTTAGAGGTCATAGCATTTATTCTTACGCCATTTGCAAATTCTACCGATAAAGCTTTTACGTTTTTCTCACTGTCTATTACAACTTCTCCTAAAGAGTTTGCTGCTATATTTAAAAGCTTTGCCCACTGTTCTACGTATAAAATATATTCCTTACCGGCAGATTCATCTGCGCTGGAGAACCAGACTGAAGGCACTGCTCCCGTTGCGGCATCTCTTACGTCTTCATATGCCTGCACATAAGTAGCTCCTATACGCCGTGATTTCTCCCACATTTTTATCTGGCTTTTATCTTTTAACCATCTGATTTGATACGGCAGAAAATACTTCTTTTCATTTATCTTTTCACTCAATGCCAAGAACCTCTTTTTCTATTTTCTTTATAATATCTTCAGTAAGACCTTTCTTCTTATCTGTGTCTGTTTCTTTGCTTATCTTAATATCTTCATAATCTTTTACTTTGGTTATCATAGGAAGTATTCTGGTCAGAGTGTAAAGCCTTCCGGCATCCACTTTCTCACCGGCTTCCCAGTCTTCCTGTATTTTTTTCATGAGTGTTCTTGAAAAAACATAAAGTTCTTCGTGGAATGAAGACTTTTCCTGAAGATATTTCCTCTTCTTTTCATCCCAGTTCCCTTCTGCTTTCCATGTCCTTATGGTTTTCTCACAGACTCCCAGACGGGATTCTATCTCTGAGATGGTTAGTTGATCCTGAATATAAAGTTTTTCCGCTTCGTTATAGAAAACATCTTTCTTGCTCATTACGTCAACTCTTCTTCAATTTCTTTTATTGTTTTCTTGTTTTCCTTAATCTCTTCGTGGATACTATTAAGTCTATTTGTAAGCGCGTTGACTTCATTTATGTTAATATTCGATATTTCTCCGTCATGTAAATGCAGGTTCAGCCCCCTGGATAGCTGTTTGAGAATTCCGCTCCCTTCGCTCTTTAGCTCCAGTTGTTTCCTGCTTAACTCCCCAAGCTTTCCTTTTAGTAAAAGCCTCGTTTCACTCATTCTTTTTCACCTCTTTCATTCTCTCTCTGGCGTACGGGCACCAGGTGTTAGAATCGATTTTCTGTTCGATCCTTGCCAGAGCTCCTATAGTGCAGTTATTTGTTTCGATTAAATCTTTCAGTATGTTATACTGTGTCTCTGTTATCTTTTCGAATATGCGCATCGTCGCTCGATGGTATACTACCCATATTATAAATAATAATATGGGAAACCCGACGTTTTTTGCCAGCTCCGCCACCAGCGTATTTTCCGTCATAAAATTACCCCTCTCTTTTCAAGGTGACATTCTTTTTTAAAATGCTCTAGAACCCGTTCAATTTCGTTCAATTTGCATTCGATTTTTTTAAATGTCATTTTCCTTGATTCGAATGTAAATTTGTTTTAATGGCCTGTTTTTAAAAAATCAATAAATAACCAGTAATAATAGTAATCTATGACAGTTTAATATTCTCCTGACAATGTCAGGAGAATAAAATATTAATAAGCATTACAATCAGGCTATATGCTTAAGGAGGAATTGTGTTATGGATAAATCTCTGAAAATTCACGACTGGAATGCTTCCCTGGTAGAAGACGAAGCCGGTAATACTACCGGTGAAGTCGAGGTAAGTTTTAAAATCGACGGTATAAAAAAACCCGGCACATTTGTTTCTATCTTCCAGGCCGCCAAGTCTACAATCGAATCGGTTGAGAACGGGGAGAGCTTGATAGAATACATGGCTCCCTTAACAACGCTCGCATTTACGATTATAAGAGCGTTAAAGAAATCAAAATAGGAGAAAGACTGTGTCAGGATTTAATGACTGGATAGAAATTTTTGAAGGCGGATACCAGACCGACAATGCAGGGAGGGGTAAATACTACTCTGACCAGGAGCTGGATCGAATAGTTAACAGTTACAACCCGCAAAAAGACGAAATCCCTATAGTTATCGGACATCCCGATTATGAACCTCAAAAGAAATACCCTGAAGAAGGAAAGCCTGCCTTTGGCTGGGTGGATGGATTAAAGCGGGAAGGTAAAAAAATCCTCGCCAAATTCACGCAGGTCCCGGAGGAGTTTGAAAGGGTAGTTAAGCGGGGGTTCTGGAAAAAAAGGTCTGTCTCTCTTAGACCTGATGGAACAATAAAACATGTCGGATTTCTCGGAGCTTCACACCCCGCCGTAAAAGGTCTCGCGGACATTAAATTTAACGAAAAAGAAAATGATTTAATTTATTATTTCAGTGAAAATGGAGGTAACGATATGGCTGCAAACGTAGAAGCAGATCCCAAAGAAAAAGAGATCCAGGATCTGAAAAACACACTGGCCGGATTAATGGAACAGCAAAAAGAAAAAGATAAGGAAATTCAGGAACTTAAGACTCAGGCTGTTTCTTCCGAATTTGCCGAGAAATCCCGCCAGAGAGAAGAGGAACTGGCAAACCTTAAGGCGGAAGTCGAAAAGCTCAATAAAGAAAAAAGACAGAAAGAATACTCCGACTTCTGCGAACATGACCTCGGCGAACAGCTTACGCCTGCCGACCGTTCTTTTGTGGTAGACCTCTTCGACATATGCCACGAAAAGGGAGATTATAATTTCTCGGAAGGCGGCAAGAAAGACGCCGTCGAGAAGTGTAAAGATTTCTTAAAAAGGAATTTAAAAGAGCATAAGCTTTTCAGTGAAGTGGCAACTAAAAACAGGGCATCTGGTTCCGGTAAACAGGTGAAGACTTCAAGGTATTCAAATTACAGTAATGTAAATCAGGAACAGCTTGAGCTTCATGAAAAGGCTAAAGAATATGCCGAAAAAAATAACGTGAGCTATGAGATAGCTGTTGAGAAAGTGAGGAAATAATATGGGAAGGTTAGATGAAGTACGTGGCGAGATACTCCCCGTTGTAAATGAACTGGCATGGGGTTACAGGGTTCCCGGCATGGTGGGAACTTATCTTTTTCCCGTCAAAAAAGTCCCCAAGATGAAAACCAAGATACCGAAATTCGGTAAAGAACATTTCAAGCTTTTTAAAACCTTAAGGGGGCTTGGTGCAAAATCAAACAGGCTTCCAGTAGACTCAAAGAGCACTATCACCCTTGCTACCGAAGAGCATGATGCCGAATATCCGATCGATTACCTGGAAGGCCAGGAAGCTCCTGACGAATTGAGCTTAAGGAAACATGCTGCATTTAGATCTAAAACAGCAGTCGCCCTGGAGATGGAAGCTGAGATAGCGGAGATGGCTCAGGACGAAAGTAACTATCTGGATACCCATAAGAGAACGCTTACTCTGACAGATAAGTGGAGTGATTACGAGAACTCCGACCCGGAAGGAGATATTGAAACTGCAAGGGATACTGTAGCAGATGCCATCGGGGAAGAAATAAATACAATGGTAATAGACAGATCTACATATAAAATATTAAGAAAACACCCCGTAATAAAAGCAGAGTTAAGCGACTCGGAAAGAAAAGTAGTTACTATAGATATGTTAAAAGAAATACTTGAAATCCCTAATATCTATGTCGGAAGAAGCTACTATATTCCCGATGCCGGTGACGAAGACTCTTCTTTCGTAAGACTCTGGAATGATTGCTGTATTCTCGCTTACGTTCCCGAACCTCCCGCAGATATAACCATAGATTCAATAGAAGACGTGGGGGTACCGGCATGGGGTTATACCATTCAGAGATTGGGATATCCTATGACGTTTGAATATGCAGAGGGAGCGAAGCTGACCTTAGTTAATTATACCGATAACTACCAGGTTAATATTACCGGTCAGGGAGCAGCTTATATACTGAAAGGTACCGGCGAAGCCGCGTAAGAAGAGGAGGAAAAGATTATGGCGATACCAACATATCAGCCCGGTGTAGTAGGCACTATAAAAGCAACGGACAATCTGGTTAAGTTCCGTTTCGTCGACTACGACGGAGCGCACTGCGGTGCAGGTAAAAAAGCCACTGGCGTTACAGAGAGAAACTACGATGACGGAGAAGTTGCCGGAGTGGTTAAAACCGGAACCGTTATTGTAGAGGTAGGAGGAACTATTTCAAAAGCAGGCGTTCCTCTTGCGTCGGACGCAGACGGGAAAGCAGTTGAAGCGAACACTCCCGAAGGCACAACTCAGATAACAGGCGACGACCTTATAGCTATTAACGGTTACTCTGCCGGAGACCCGGATGATTATCCGATAACTTCAGGATATGTTCTTGTAGATCTGAAAGGGTAGTTGTTATGCCTTACTGCACGCTGGAAGATTTAATTAAAACACTACCGGAAGAGAGGGTTATTGAACTGTCAGATGACAGTGATACTCCTACTTCTGTTAATGAAGATAATATAAATGAGGTAATAGCTAAAGCAGATGGCGATATCGACGGTTATATAGGAGGGAGGTATTCCCTCCCTCTTACTACCGTCCCGCAGAAGATAAAAGATATATCTGTAGATCTTGCAATCTATCATTTATTTACACGCCGACCGGAAAGGGAAGCGCCGGATGGGATAAGGACAAAATATAACGACGGGTTAAAAAGACTTAAAGATATCCAGGACGGAAAATTCCTTCTCGGTATAACCCAGATGGGTTCTTCCGGGACAGAAATTACAGGGAGTGAAGTCAGGACGAATAAAACCGCTTCCGACAGGAAATTTACAAAAGACCTTTTAAGTAGGTTTTAAATGGTCTTTAAAGGGCATTTGAATGGATATAAAAGATATAGAGCAGGCAATCGTAGACAGATTAAAAGAAAAGATTAATACCTTGAAGATAGAAGGGTTTCCTGAAAAGCCAGAAGAGTATGTCCTTACTCACTCCAGAGGGGTTATACTGGTTCAATTTTTCGGATCTGATTTCTCTAACCCTATAACTCCCGATGATATCATTCAGATAGAAGATGATGAATTTGCCATGTGTATATCGGTCAAGGGGTTACGGACACATACCGGAGCTTACGGATATATAGAACTGGTAAGGAAAGCCCTGACAGGTTTTATTATAACGGGATGTAAACCGATGAGGCCGAGAAGGATAAAATTTGGCGGAGAAGAGGGCGGGATATGGACATACATATTTGTTTTTGCATTAAAAAGAAAGGTGACGCCGGATTATGAAGACGAGGAATGAATTAAATTATGAAGCAAGTGTGATAGTGGTAACCAGAAACAGACCTGAACTTCTGAAAAATTGCCTTGCTTCCATAGAAAAATATTCAAAAGATGTTCGCTACGAGCTTATTATTGTAGACTCCTCCACTCGGAAAGAAGTCAGAGATTATCTTCTAACAAACTGGGCTGACAGAGCAACACTTATTTTTGAGCATGACGACACGTCTTACGCTGCCAGTAATAACAGAGCAATGAAATGGAGCTACGGACAATTCGTTTATCTTATGAATAACGATTGTCTCGCTCATCCCGGATGGTTAAGGGGCGCGATTGATTACGCAAGAACCAATCCGGACGTGGGTCATGTTGCCAGCCTGGTTCTCTGGCCTGACGGCAGGGTAATGAGTCACGGTGCGGATCTGGATAGACATGGAAATACGATAGTTCCCGGTAGCGGGAAACCTGCCTCCGAGGTTCAGGGAATTCAAAATCATGCCTATGCAGGCTTCGGCCTCTACAGGCGTGAGATGCTTGAGAAGATAGGCTATCTCCCGGAATTTAACGTACCTATCTACTGGGATGACACGAGCTACGGTATGGATGTCTGGCGTGCCGGTTTTAATGTTCGCTATTATCCCGGTTCGGTAATTACTCATGTCCTGCATCACTCGGAAAGAAAACATCATAACGAACTTCAGGCCGTAGTAAAAGGAAGGGCGGAGTTTATGGCAATATGGGGAGATTTCTTAAAAAAGAATAACGGTTTCAGTCCTGATTATCCTTTTACGGGACGGAGACCCTGGAGAAACGGAGAGAGGTAATGCCTACTTCGCATACATTTCAGATAAACGAAATCATGGAACTCGTAATACTGACAGAACCGGAGAAGGTTTTAGATATAGGAATCGGGTTCGGTAAATACGGTTTCCTGATTTATGAAAGACTGAATTTGTGGTATACGGATAACCTGAAAAACAAAAGAGTGTCAATAGACGGCATTGAGGCTTTCCCTAATTACATAAGTGCCATTCAGAAAAATATCTATGACACTATCTATATAGACGAAGCCCTTAACGCATTTAAAAATATAAGCAAAACTTACGATCTGATATTACTTATAGATGTGCTTGAACATTTTACCAGGGAAGAAGGAGAAGAACTTATCCGCCAGTGTCTTCTTAAGGGCAGAAACCTGATAGTTTCGACTCCTAAAAACATAGGTATCCAAAAGGCCGCTTTCGGTAATATCTACGAAACACATAGAACACAGTGGGAAAAAGAAGATTTCCATAAATTCGGCAATTATTTCTGTGTGCAAAATCATCTGTCTTATATTGTCTATATGGGAAAAGACCTTGAAAGAGTGAGGAAAAATTCCTTCTACTTTAAGAAAGGGTATAATTTATGAAAACTATTCTTCTTATTACGGAAAGCCTTGAGCCGGGGAACTTCCATCGCGGTATCAGGGGCGGATTTATAGAACAGAAAGGATATGACATTGTTCCTCTCTGCTGCCCCAGGGACGTATCGTTTCCTTATGAAGTTTACGATGAATTAATCATGCATTCGATAAGTAAATTCCATGTGGATATTTTGTTTGTTATCCAGGGAGAGCAAATAAAACCTTCAACTATTAAAAAGATAAATCAAACCGGTGTTAACACGATAGTCTGGCAGGTTGATGACCCTTATATATTGACACATGCGCCGAATTCAAAGTTGCATAAATTAAAACTCAAAGAATATCATCAAGTGTATACAACCAATTATGAAAGCATAGAAAAATACTATAAGCCTATGGGCATAAATGCAAAATTCCTTCCCTTTGGATATGATCCTGCGTACCATTTAAACCTGAGAGCCGATAAAAATTATAAAGTTTCTTTCGTCGGTTCAAGCTTTCCCGGAAGATTAAATTATATAGATTCCCTTGCGAAAGAATTCCGGGATGAACTGGATTTATTCGGATGCAGGAATAAATACTGGAATTATCCTTACAGAGTGAGTCATAAGAAGATGATAGAAATTGCAAATCAGTCGATAATAAATCTCAATTTCTCGGATCAGCCAACTAACGGAGTTAAATGTTTAAAGAACAGGGTAATGGAAATAACAGGCTCCGGGCAGTTTCTTTTATCTGAAGATTTCCCGGAAGCAAAAATGCTTTTTTCCGATAAAGAACTGGTGTTATTTTCTTCCTATGATGAGCTTAAAGAGAAGATTAAATATTACCTTTCCCATGATAAAGAAAGGGATAAAATCGCCAGGGCCGGACATAAAAAAACAAAAGAAAACTATTCCTACAAGAAGCTCATGCAGGGAGTATTGGAGGATGCAAAATGAGAATATTGATGACTTCCGCCCACTTTAATTTACCCGATGACACTGTTCCCCTGGGAGGAGTTCAGAAACATATAGAGATGATTACAGGGGAATTCTGTTCTCGTGGATATAAAATAGAGTGGTGTTATCCTTTTGAGGCGAAAATGGCAATTTCCAGATTTAACCCGGATCTTGTTATAGCCCATGATTTCGTCTCTTTTATTCCTGATATAAAAATCCCTCAGATAACAGTTTTTCACGGATGGGAAGGAAGGGTTCCTCCCGATGAAGCAGTTATAAAGAGAAGGCTTGAAGTTGAAAAGCTTTCCTCTGCTACTATAGCAGTGGGTGACTATATAAGACGATGGTATAAACAATCTCCTTCCCTGGTCATTTACGGAGGAGTTAAGTCTGTGGATTGCGTGCCTACTCCAGGAAAGAAAAAATTACTCTATATAGGAAGACTTGCTCCTGACTGCAGTCCTCATTTATTCTTTCAGGCTTTAAAGAAGACCAGGAATATTTTTACTCTCGATGTCTGCGGTGATGGTCCTTTGAGGGGTAATCTGGAAAGAACGGCAGAAGAGCTTGGAATTGAAGTAAAGTTTCACGGATTTGTAAATAATGTGGATGACTATATTAAAGGAAGCGATATAGTTTTAACAAGCGGTTATCTATCAATCCTCGAAGGCTATATAAACAAAAGACCTGTTGTGAGTGTTTATGATAATTCTTTAAAAGAGGATTATTTGAAACTCATGCCATGTTCACCTTTTGCCTGCGGAACATCTTTTGAAGTATCGGAAAGGCTGGATTTTATATGGGAGCGCGGAACGGGAGAACTTGTAGATATTAATTATCAGTTCGCTATGGGTAATAACTGGAGCAGGGTAGTGGGTAAATACGAAGGTTTGATTAAAAAATATGTATAAAAAGATAGTGAATTTAACTGTAGATAAAATAATAGACAGGGTTTTAGATGTGGTAATAGATGCCGTGCATGATTATCTTGACGGATTGTGTAACGGATTTGGGGAGTGATAAAGATGAAAAATATTTTAATAGCAGCTCCTATAAGAAACCGCTCATGGATACTATCTGAATATCTCTATTGTCTTTCCAGGCTGGACTACCCGAAAGAAAAAATTGCATGCCATTTTGTATTAAATGACAGTTCGGACAGCAGTGCAGGGATACTTGCAGACTGGAAAGCTGCTCACGAGAAAGAATATAGATATATAAGAATATCGGAGGTAAACTTTGGTTACCCTCATGACTGGGGAGAAGACAGGGTTATTACTGCAGAAGCTATATTAAATAGAAAGAACAAAACCTATAAATCACTGTCTGTATTAAGAAACCTTATTTTAGATATCGCCTGGCTTGATATGGATATAGAGCACCTCTTCTCTGTCGATAGTGATATTCTGGCTAATCCGGATATACTAAATAATCTACTCTCTACAGGTAAGGATATAGCGGCAGGTCTAGTTTATACCAGCAAAGCTGATTATAATTTTATGCCCCTCTCTGGCAGCAGGATTATCCTTCCTTCTGAAAGATTATTTGAAGTTACTGTAACAGGCGCGATAATACTTATTTCAAGGAAAGTTTTTGAAAATAAATTAATAAGATATTCCCCGGAAAAAACCGGAGAAGATGAAGGATTTTGTATGAGTGCAAGGACTCAGGGTTTTAAATCTTACGTGCTCTCTGATATGCAGAGGCACATTATGAAAAGGAGCGAATCGAATGATTAAAGCAGTAGAAGAGATACCTCTTGGCGCGGGACAGATGATGTTCGCGGAGTATGACGAAGATAGTGCCGAAGAAGGCGAATATAACAACATGCAGACTTTCGGCATGATGAAAGATGTAAAGGTTACGTTAGAACGAGAATTTGAAATAATAGAAGATGATACCGGAGGCGGCATGGCGGAAGTTAAGCGCCAGGCAAAAAGAGAAAAAGGAACAGTCGAATTTGTTCTCGGTGAAGACATCCCGGAGGAAAGGATTGTCCAGCTCGGAGCGGGTTCTGTGGAATCGGTTGCAAAGCGAGAAGGACAGACTGTTTCAAGGAATGTCACTCTTACCGGGATAGGCTGGGAACTTCTCCGTATAAGCAAAAAGGCCAATCCCGACCTTACGTTTACCGTCGGAAGTAGTGATGCTACACCTGCCGATTACAGCAGTTTAGAAACCCTTCCTTATGTGCTTGGAGAACAGGAAGGCTCCTGGGCAATAAGAAGGAAAAAGACATCTGTCATTCCCGATGGGAGCGAAGTTGTAGTTTCCGCTTCCGATGTAACTATTCCGGGACACAAAAAATTCTCCTTCGGCGGAGTAAATACTTCTAAAAACTGGTATATGGAGCACTGGAAAAAGAAAGATGACGGAGATGTAAATATTACAAAGCTTAAAAAGGTAGGGTCTCCGGGAAAAGCAGTATTTAATAATCCGTCGGAATCATGGGGTAACGATACCCTTTCTGCTGGCCTCCAGGTAGACCTGACTCAGGAGGCGGGGAAAAGAATGATAGAAAAATGTTATGAAGACTCAACCATCGCATAATCCCTTTCCGAGAAAAGAAGTAATTTTTAGATATGGCAGCAGGGAGATATCGCTCAAGGAATTGTCGGTAGAAAATTTCTTTGCTGCCATTGAGCTATTGTTTAATGATGACATAGCAGGTTTTTTTAATTTTTTAAATATACCCTTGGAAGATATTAGAGTAATTGCTTCTTCTGAAGAACTGTTTAAAGGGCTTTTAAAGAGCTTTTTAATGCTTCATAAAGATGAGGTAAATGGAGAGAGTAAAGAGCCGGGAACTATAACAATAGAAGAGTTTTTTTGTATAAGCACGGGGGTAGTGAAAGCTTTTTCCGCTATGTATCATGTGCATCCGGGCGAAGCAGGAAAAATCTACAGTTTAAGACAGATGATTGTCTGGCTTAAAGAAGACGGAGAAGGAAAAAATCAGACCGCCGGGCAGTCAAGAGGAGAAGGAAAGATACCATATCTTCCTGTTCCTTCAAATGCCAGGAACTTTAAAGAGTGGACGGACGGAGCCGGGAATAGATGCCGGAGATGGGAAATCGAAATATGAAAGGAGGTGGAATAATTGGGTAAAAACTTTGAAGTAGGGATGATACTGCAGGCAAAAGGCGGTAAAGAAGCTCAGAAAGAGATTGAAAACGTTCAGAAAAATATTGATAATCTCAGGAAAAAAGCCATTGAGTTAAATAAAGAACTTAAAGAAAAGCAGTCTTTAAGGGTAGATACTAAAGAGGTAGAGCAAAAGCTTAAAGATGTAAATAAGCAATTAGGGGAAGAGAGGAAATTGCTGGGACTGCTTTCTGAAGAAGCGAAAAGAGCAGGCGATGAATTAAAAGCCCTTGCCGATAGGGCTACCGTAGATAATTTGCGTGATATATCCGATACTCTCGGAGGTATTTCCGGTGCCGTTATAAATTTCGGGAAAGATATTGTAGGCGCTGCCAGTCAGGCGGAGAATTTTGCAGTTGCCATGAATACTGCATTTCAGGGCAATCAGGAGGCGGCAGATCGTATGCTCCAGTGGGCGAAAGATTTCGCCAATGCCACGCCTTTCGAAACTAACGAAATTATTGACGCGACGATCAAGTTAAAATCTTACGGAGTGGCGGCGGAAGACATCCCCGATAAGCTTCGTTTGATTGGTGATATGGCTTCAGCAATGAATAGAAGCCTTGATGAGGCAGTTGAGGCGGTAAACAAGGCGACCGTAGGAGAACTGGAAAGACTGGAAGGCTTTGCGATTACCAAAAAGATGCTTAATGATGAAGTTAATGGCACTCTTGTAAATTCGAAAAATCAAATAACAGATATAAATCTTTTAATGGAGTCTCTTTCCAGTATCATGGAAAAGAGATTTGCCGGAGGGATGGAGCGTGCCAGCCAGACCACAGCAGGTCAGCTTTCAAACCTGAGAGGGGAAGTTCAAAATTTAAAAGAAGAACTCGGCAAGGAATTTCTTCCATCGGTAAATGAAGCAGTGGAGGGACTTACCAGTCTTACAAAATGGCTGAATTCGGCAAGCGTGGAAAGTAAATCCGCTGCTGCAGATTTAATAAAAATGGCCGGAGGTATAACGCTTGCTTCGACTGCCATTATAACGGCTGCCGTTCAAATAAAAAGGTATCAGGAAATATTAAAGGCTATGGAATTGGGAAGCCTGTCAACGGTGGGGGTGATCGGTGGCATTGCCCTGGGTATCGGATATCTTGCAAATGAATACATAAAACACTGCCAGAGAATGGAACAGCAAAAATTAGATAGGATAGAAGAAGAAACAAAAAAGATTGCCGGAGGATTTAAAGGTGTAAAAGAAGCAATAGAGCTTGTTAACAAAACCCCTGTGGAAATCTCTTTAGATCCTAAATTAGAAGAAAAAATAGCTTCAGTCAAAGAGAGGATAAAATCAATAAGAGAGGCGGCAGCCGGTAATCTGGATGCCGAAGGAAAAACATTCTCTTTTGAATTAGCCAGCAGCCCTACCGACAGAAATAACGATATGATTAATTCCTATGAAATGGAATATTCCGAAGCTATGGATTTCCTCCTCCAAAAACAGTCGGAATTAAATAAAAAGCTCTCAGAAACCGGGCTTCCTGCAGAGGTAGTACAGAAGTATAAGGGGCAACTCGCAGAGGTAAATCTTGAAGTAAAGAGACTGTACGAAACCCTCGAAAAAGAAAATCCGGAGATGTATAAAAGGCAGATTGATATGCTGGAGGGTTCGCTGGCAAAAGCAGAGCAGGGTAAAGAGATAGCGGACGGAGAAAAAGCCGGTAAAGCTTTTTATGAAGGGTTTAATAAAGCAAAAGAAGAGGCTCAAAAGAAATCGGATCTTATGCTGGATAAATCAGGACTTAAGCTGCAGGATATAAACGATACGGAACTGAACGCAAAAATTCAGCATCAAAAAACACTTCTGGAGCTCAACAGGCAGGCAACGGCGCAATTTGTGGCAAATCTGGAAGATTATAAAACAAAATATAAGCTTACTCAAGAAGAAATGGACAAGATAGACCTGGAAGTTTTCCGTGCAAAAGAAAAGCAGGCATCGGAAGAGAAGAAGATAAACGATGAAAAAATTAAAGAAGCTGACAGAGTAAGTAAAGAGCAGGCGGCGAAGGCAAAAAAATATCAGGAAGAATGGGAAAAGTCGCAAAAAGAGAAAGCTGCTGCAGAAGAAGAGGCGTGGAGGAAAACCATACAGGTGCAGGCTGAAACCCTTGAGGCAGAAGGCAAAACAGTAGAAGCTAAAAAACTCTTATTAAAAACCAAAGAAAAGGACTTAAGGGATTCCGGTGTAGCGGAAACTGAGATTGTAAAATGGAAAGAAGCTCAGATACAAAAGATAGAAGCTGATGGTCTGGAGGAAGCAAAGAAAAAAGCTAAAGAAAAGCTAAAGGCCAATAAAGAAATAGAAGAAGCTATTGCAGGGCTCTCGGAATCTACCGTAGAAAGGCAGATTTCTTCTATAAAAAAGCAGGCAGAAGAATGGGAAAAATCCGGGGCAGATATTATAAAAATAGAAGAATATAAAAATAAAGCCATTCAGAAATTTCAGGAAGAAACTTTCCAGGATTTCAAGCAAAAAGAAGATCAGAAAAAGAAAGAAATTGAAGATACCGCAAAGACCATACAGAGCATAAACGATAAAATAGCAGCAAATAATCAGAAGATAAAAGACCTCGAATCGGGAAGCTCCTTTGGCGGAGGAAGCCCGCTTATGTCACATGAGGAAGCTCTTTCAAAATCTTTCTCAGAACATTTAGATCCTTATATAGAAAAATTAGAACAGAGTAAAGCCCTTGAACAGGAAAACCAGGCTTTAATGAGTGAAAGAGATAAAGCCTTCCAGAAAGAGCAGGAGCAGCAGTCGGAACTTAAAAAAATACAGGAAGAAAGAAACACCGCCCAGGATGCTTTTAATACCGCGCTACAGGGAACAGTGGACAAATACTCGGCAGTTTCCCAGACATCTCCCTGGGAAGCGGAAAAGAAAAAAATAGAAGAAGCTACGGCGGCGGCAGAAAAATATAATAGCGTTACTTCAGGCGGGGGTGAAGGCTCTAGCTCCGATGCCGACAAGAAAGACGGAGAACCTAAAAAATATTACCCCGGTGATAATGTTGGAGAAAAAGACG
>CAYSLJ010000089.1:0-30646 GCA_964431735.1 uncultured Synergistia bacterium
TTCTTCTACGAGTTTTTCTTCCTGGATTTCTTCTACGAGTTTTTCTTCCTGGAATTCTTCTACGAGTTTTTCTTCCTGGATTTCTTCTACGAGTTTTTCTTCCTGGATTTCTTCTACGAGTTTTTCTTCTTGCTTTTTTGTTAATATTTTATTTTTTTCTTCTGCCCTCAGGATTTCTTCTTCTACCTGCCTTTGAAAATCTTCTTCCGCCCGTCTTACTTCTTCTGCTATAAGTCTTTTGGCTTCTTCTTCAGCTTTCAGGAAATCTTCTTCTGAAAGTTCTTCAGTTTCATTTATGTGTTCCATATTTGTATCCTGTATCTTTTTATCATTTGAATCTTCTTTTAACTTTATCTTGCTAATTTCTATGGTGTCATAATTATTTTTTATATCTATATCTTCATCATGGCATAATAATTCTTCTGAAGATTTTGAAATAAACCTGGTTTTTTCAGCCAATTTTTTTTCTTTTTTTGCAACCAGCCACTTTTCTAAAAGTAATTCTTTCTCTGAATCTTTCTTTTCTTCATTATGCATGTCTTGACATCCATTTCGTTATTAAATATTTTAATAGATATTGATTTTGCATAATTTAAAAATTTCCTCCAAGTTTTTAAGCTTTTTATTAAAAATTATAGTAACATACTAATAAATTTTAAGCAAGTTATCAAATATAGGTAATTGAATTTTTTTTTAGCAGATGATATAATATTTTTACACAAACACCCACTGCTAACTACCTGTGGTATAGCGGAAGTTTGCAGTTAAAGCTGTAAGCTCAGGCAGTCGAGTGACCGGGGGAAGCCGGATGTAGTATAAGCTTTAAAAGCTACAGGTGGAGTTTTTGTATTTTTAGATTAATTAAAGCCAGGGGGGTGAAAACCTTGGAAGAAAGATTTGAAGAAAGATTTGAGTAATTTTAGTAATTCAGATTAAGAACTTCAACTTCTTCAGGTTGAGATTTAATTTTTTGTTTTATTTTCAATTCCGGTAGGAAAGGATAAATTATTTCTTGAGATTTGTAGATAAAGGCAATTCTCTTGAAAAGCAGGCTTGATTTCTTTTATATTCAACTGTATAATATATTGTTACCCGGGGAGTTCATCTACCTGCTTAATATATGTAACACCGGAATAACCTGGGAAGTCTGAGCTGTGGAGCAGGTAATCTGTGATAAATTCACAGACGATTCACCCTCAGAGGAAAAGCTTTTACTTTTCCTTGTTTTTTTTGTTAATTATAAAATTTTAACTTTGAGAAGGAAATTAAATACCTCTCATAGAAGTTTATTAGAATGAAAAATGAAATTAATTCTAAACTACTGGATTACATCAGGTTGATTAGTTTGAGGTCACGTATCTACGAAAAGGGGGTATGCGGCTTTGCCTGCAAAAAAAATGCGGGAAACTCTCTGTCGCGTAATTTTTTATGAGTAAAAAACATAATAAAACATCATCTTCTGAAGAGTTACAGCAGAATCTCAGACAGGATGAGAGAAAAAAAGAAAAAGACGAACCTTTAGCTGAAGCTTCAGATGAAAAAAAGGAAAAAGACGAACCTTTAGCTGAAACTTCAGATGAAAAAAAGGAAAAAGACGAACCTTTAGCTGAAACTTCAAATGAAAAAAAGGAAAAAGACGAACCTTTAGCTGAAACTTCAGGTGAAAAAAAGGAAAAAGACGAACCTTTAGCTGAAACTTCAGGTGAAAAAAAGGAAAAAGACGAACCTTTAGCTGAAACTTCAGATGAAAAAAAGGAAAAAGACGAACCTTTAGCTGAAACTTCAGATGAAAAAACTGAACGTAAAAACATAGAAGTTTCTGATAATATTCTAAGAGAATCCACTTTTCAATCCGGTAAGGATAAAAAAAGTAAAATCCTTGCCGTCGGAGATTTACATGGAGATTATTTCAGATTAATTCGTTTTTTGAAAGAAGAAGAACTTATTACAGTAAAAAATAAAGATGTATTTGAATGGAATCCTGAAGCAAAAAATGTAAATGTTGTAACTCTGGGTGATTACTGCGATTGGAGAGGTGAACCACTGGAAGGACCTATAACCGAGTGGATATACGGAGCAAAGAAGATTTTGGATTTTCTTATAAATTTAAGTAAACAACTGGCAGAATTGAAAGAAAAAGATAAGGATTTTTCGAGTAATTTATATTGCTTACTCGGAAATCATGATCAAATGCTGCTGGAAGGTTATGAATCATACAAGTTTTTTTCAGAAGATGATATAAAGTTTATCCTTGAAAATGCAAGTTTGCCGAATATGTTAATCCAGGAATTTTCATCTCAAAGAGAAAAAGTTGAAATGATACTTAAATTTTTAAACTGGTATCAACAGGGTGGAGAGAAAACTATCGCAAGTTATGGCGGTATAAAATTATGGGATGAAGAAATGCAAAGAGGTCATAAAGCCTTCCTTAATAATCTTATTCTTGGAACTGTAGTAAATAAAACTCTCTTTTCCCACTCTCTCCCTGATTCAAATCAATACTGGAAACCCCTTGATGAAATACTCAATTTGCCCGATGAAGAAAAAGCAGAAGCTATTATGGAATTTACATGGGGAAGAAAAATATGGGGATATGATGTATTCAGCGGACAACCAGTTTTACCTCTGAGTAATCAACAGGTGGAAAATATGCTGGCTCAAATGAATGTAGAAAGAGCAGTTGTGGGGCATACTCCAATGAGAAGCCTTGTTCCTGTTATTGTTTTTAATGGAAAAATTATTAATCTTGACCTGCATGGTATACCCGGTAGTAAAACTTTAGTAGAAGAATTTGACCTGTAATATAAATACATATAAAAAATTAAAAGTGAAAGGTAAGTGGATTTTCTTACCTTTCACTTTTAATTTTTTAGTTTGAATATTCTGTGGCAAATTTCTTTTTCTGAGAAAGAGGAATATTAAAATTTTTGAAGAATAATTTATTTGGAATTTGAAAACTGATAGTTATCATTTTCAAATTGGTATGGATAAAATCGCCGGAACTAATATAACTCAGGGCCCCATATGTTTTAGGAGGGGGGGATTTGTTTGGAAACGAAAGTAAGGGACGATGAGACTTTAGATCAAGCATTACGAAGATTCAGACGTAAATGCAAAAAAGCCGGAGTAATGGCGGAAATAAAAAAACGAGAGCATTATGAAAAGCCCAGCGTAAGACGGAAAAAGAAATCAGAAGCAGCTCGTAAAAGAAATCGTAGAACTATGTAATTTTGTTATTACATTAAAAGGTAGGTGTACATTGGCTGATATTTTTATCAGCCATAAAAGTTGTGTCTTTAGAAAAAAAATTGGAAGAGGACATGAAACTGGCCCTGAAAGAAAAGGATCAGCTGAGACTTGCTGTAATAAGATATACCCGTTCTGCTATTCAAAGATTTAAAATTGATAATTTGAAAAAGGAAATTGGAGAAGAAGAATTAAACAATCTGTTATTATCTGAAGCAAAAAAAAGAAGAGATTCTATTCAGATGTACAGAGAAGGGGGAAGAGAAGATCTGGTTTCCAGGGAAGAAAAGGAGCTTGAAATTTTAATGACCTATCTTCCCAGACAATTATCACGTGAAGAACTGGTAAAACTTATAAAGGACAGGTTGTTGGAACTGGGAGCCAGTGGTAAGCAAGATTTTGGACGAGTTATGAAAGTAATTATACCTGCTTTCTGTAACCAGGCTGATGGCAATGTTATTAAAGAAATTGTCCAGGAAGAACTCTCTAAATAAAGGTTTATTATAAAGGAAGCTCATATATATGGGCTTCCTTTGTATTTTTATTTGATGTTTTATAATTAAGGAGGAATTTTTTATTTTGGAGGACATTCAGCTTCAGATAAAATTAAATTTAGGTGATAATAATCAGGCATTTAGATTCTTAGGGTTTCAAAATGAAAATTTAAAAATAATTGAAAATTATACTTCTGCTACTATAACCTCCAGAGGAAATGATATATTATTAAGTGGAAATAAAGAGGAAGTAGATAAAACTGCCAGATTATTTACCAGGCTTAAGGAAATTTTTAATGTAAATAAAAATTTTACTACTTCTGATTTGAAATATGCTATTGAATTATTTAACAAAAATCCTGATAGTGATTTAACAGGTATATTCAGTAACATAATACTTGTTACTCCGGGAGGAAGGCAATTAAGACCAAAAACAGTATCTCAGGGAACATATATACAGAATATTAAACACGATGATATAGTTTTTGCAATAGGTCCTGCAGGAACAGGTAAAACTTATCTTGCTGTAGCTATGGCTGTAGTTGCACTTAAAAATAAAGAAGTAGGGAGAATTGTATTGACCAGACCGGCTGTTGAAGCAGGAGAGAGACTCGGTTTTCTACCCGGTGATTTACAGGAAAAAGTTGACCCCTATCTTCGTCCTCTCTACGACTCCCTTTATGATATGATGGAATTCGAAAAAATACAGAGATTAAAAGAAAAGGGTGTTATAGAAATAGCACCTCTGGCTTTTATGCGTGGCAGAAGTCTTAATTCATCATTTATTATATTAGATGAAGCTCAAAATACTTCTTCCGAACAGATGAAAATGTTTTTAACAAGGCTTGGATATGGTTCCAGAGCTGTTATTACCGGTGATATAACCCAGATAGATCTCCCTTCAGGATGCCGTTCCGGCCTTGTAGAAGCACAGTATATTTTAAAATCTATAAAAGGTATAACCTTTTCTTATTTTAATGAACAGGATGTTGTACGCCATGAATTAGTAAAAAAAATAATAAAGGCTTACGAAAATAAAGAAAAGGAAGAGGAATTTTCTAAGAATGTAGAGATAAAGAAGGAAAAGAGGTAGAAAAAATATAATTATCTATTATGAATATAATTATAGAAGATAAACAAAATTTAATAACAGTACCGGAAGAATTTTTTTATGAAATAAGTAAACTGATACTTGAAGGTGAGGGAAAAGGTTTAAATTTTGAAATAAGTTTTTTACTGGTGAATAACCAGGAAATGAAAGAGCTTAACGCCACTTACAGGAATATAGATAAACCTACTGATGTTCTTTCCTTTCCTATGTGGGAAGAAAATGATATTCCATTACCGGATATAAATAATTTACTCGGTGATATAGTTATTTCTACAGATAAAGTCGTAGAACAGTCAAAAGACCATGGACACAGTCATAAAATGGAAATTGCAATGCTTGTAATTCATGGAATTCTTCACCTTTTTCATTATGATCATATGGAAGAAGATGATGAAGAAAAAATGAGAGAAAAAGAAAAATTTTATCTGGATGAAGTGATCTCTCGTTTAAGTGTTTAGAGAAAGGCAGGTGTTATTCCTTAAAAAATTCTCACCATAAGATTAGCTTTAAAGATGTATAGCCTCGATGCCATTACAGGAGGAATGTATTTTGGAATCCCATTTATCAGTAGATATACCGGTGTTATCTCTTCTGGGCCAGACGGAATTTTCTTATCTTAATACAGAGATTGCAGCCAGAATTGTAATCGTTTTTATTTTAATTATACTCGGAGGATGCCTTTCCGGAGCAAATCTTGCATTGTCTTACCTGAGCAAAGTAAAAGTAAGAGAACTAACAGAAAAAAATATCACCGGAAGTCATATACTTCGCAGGCTTATAGAGAGAAGAGCCTATTCTTTAATAACACTGGTAATAGCCAATTTGCTGGTAATTTTAATAGCTGATAATATTACACATGATACAATAGCATATTATACAAAAATGAAATCTTATGAAATTTCTATTGTTACAACTATTATTATGTCAGTAATGATTTTATTTTCAGGAGAGGTAATATTCAGGACTATAAGTACTTATAATATTGAGAAATTCTCTTTATCTATAGCAAGAACTGTTGAAATTATATATTTTATTTTTTATCCTGTTTCGTGGCTATTAATAAATATTTCCAATTTTACAGGGAAATTACTTGGTATAAATGTAGAGCATCCGTATAAACAATTCGTAACACAGGATCATATTCGTCTTCTCGTAGAAGAAGGTGAAGAACAGGGAGTTTTTGAGGAACAGGAAAAAGAAATGATTCATAGTATTATCTCTTTTGGAGATACTATAGCCAGAGAAATTATGATACCGAGAATTTCAATGATCTGCATCGAAGTTAATCAGACTATTGATAATGTTTTAAATGCAATTCTAGAAACAGGATATTCCAGAATTCCTGTCTATGAAGAGACAATTGATAATATTGTAGGAATAATTTATGAAAAAGATATGCTGAAAATTTTAAAAGATAACAGACTGAATATTAATATCAGAGATATTATGAGACCTGCTTATTTTACACCTGAAATCAAAAAAATTGATGACCTTCTTAAAGAAATGCAAAAAGATAGAATCTCTATGGCTATTGTTGTAGACGAATATGGAGGTACAGACGGATTGATAACTATAGAGGATATAATAGAAGAAATTGTAGGCGAAATTCAAGATGAATATGACCAGAAAACTGCTATTCTTGAAAAACTTGGGAACGATGTATTCCTGATTGATGCCAGAATGAATATAGAAGACGTAAATTCTTATTTTGATATAAACCTTCCTGTAGATGAATGTGAAACTATCGGAGGATTTGTCTATGGACTTTTAGGTAGAATTCCTGCTCAGGGAGAAGAAGTTAAACTGGATTCTCTTTCCATAATAGTTGAAAAAATTCATCGCCGTATGATAAAAAAACTCAAGATAAAAAAAATTACAGACCAGGTATCAATTCAAAATGAAGAAAATTCTTCTAAAGAAAAATATTGATTTAAACAGGTAGTGATGTGATATAATAAAAACATCACCTTTTGAAAGGATATTTTTTACCAGAGTAGAATAGAATTAAGTGATTTATAGATTACTGCACACAAATTGAATTATATTTTAAAAGATTAAATTCCGAGAAGGAGATTTTAAATGGAGATTAGTTCAGGTGCCAGATTTTTAAAAGCCGATCTGCATATTCATACGCCGGCTTCTTCTAATTACAATGATAAAGACATTGCGCCTGTAGATATTGTCAACAGGTGTCTGAGTGAAGGACTTGATATGATTGCTATTACAGATCATAATGAGATTCAATGGATAGATATGGTAAAAAAAGCCGCAGAAGGCACTGGTTTATTTGTTTTTCCCGGGATTCAAATTACTGCTAGAGGTGGTCATGTTCTGGCAATATTTCCTGCAGATCATCCTGCGGAAAAAATGGAACAACTCCTTGAAAAAGTCGGTATTACAAGAAGTAAAAGAGGAAAAAAAGATGTACTTACCGATTATTATATAGATGAAGTTTTTTTAAAAATTGTAAAAGATAAAGGAATTGTAATAGCCTGTAATGTAGATCAACCTGATGGATTTGTATATGAACTTCTACGGAATTCACAGAGAATGAAAGTCTACAATGACCAGAATTTATCTGCTCTTGAAATAAGTCAGCCAGCTTTAAAAAATAAATATTCCAATGCAAAAGGAACTGAATATAACAGAGATATAGCATGTATAATGGGGTCTAACTCATACAGCCTTTCAGAAATAGGGAAAAGCTATTCCTATATAAAAATGGATACTATTTCTCTGGAAGGCCTGAAACAGGCTTTTCTGGATCATCAGGTTAAAATTAAATTTGCCGGCGATAAAATAAGCAGTACCCATCCCCGTATAAATAAACTGGAAGTTAATCAGGGATTTTTTAAAGATCAACCTTTCAATTTTCATCCCAATTTGAACTGTCTTGTAGGAGGCAAAGGAGTAGGCAAGTCTTTTACTATTGAATTGATAAGATTTGCCTTTGATACAAACTCTTTATTTCCTGCAATTAAAGAAGATGCAAACGGAAAAATTGAGAAACTGGTCGGTGAAGGCGGGAAAATTAGACTATTTGTTGAAGATGAGAGAGGAAAATTTCGTATAGAAAGAGATGTAAACAGGGAATGGAACAAACCCAGAATATTCAGAGATGGAGAAGAAACACCTCTGAATGTAAGTGTCTCGAATTTTTTTAGAATTGAAGCTTATAGCCAGGGAGAAATCGTTGATATAGCCAGAAACCGTTCTGCTCAACTCAAGATAATCGACAGCTCTCTTGATATGTCAGAAGAAGACAGCAAGGAGAAAAAACTTTTAGAAGAACTGTATGTAAATGCTACAGAACTTGCAGCTTGTCAGGATTGCTCTGACGAATATGAAGAGGTAAAAGAACAACTTACTATTATTCATGAAAAAATAAAGGTACTTGATGAAAAACTTAAAGATCCTATATTGAAGAAATACCAAAAATGGCTGGAAGAAAAAAATTACTTCCACATTGTAGAAAAAAACTTTGATGAATACCTGAAGATTTTACTCGGTAAATTGCAGGAAATAGATCATGAAAGTTATATACCTGCCATACATTGTGATGATTGCGTTAATACCGATATAATGAACAGTCTATCCTCTATTACAGAACAACTTCGAGAAGAAATTAAAAAAACTACAATAAATATAAAAGATATTTTTGACAGAAAAAAAGAAGCTATAAATAAAGAATTTACCTGCTGGTCTGAAAAATTCAATGAAGCACAGCTTAATTATGAAAGATTCCTTGCAGAACTGAACGTTCCGGAGGTTGCAGAAGCAGAAAAGGAATATCAGAAATCTAAAGAAAAAGAAATGGAACTGCTTCATAGAAAAACTTCCCTTGAAAAAATTAATAAAGGAAGTGAGGAATTTTTTGAAAAAAGATATGCTCTGTTGAGCAGCCTCGAAGAAGTAATGAAAAGTAAATTTGATAAAAGATTACAAAGGGTCCAGGAAATAGAAAAAAGACTGGAAGGTAAAATAAAAATAGAACTTTATTTTAAATCAGTAAGAGATGATTATTTAAATAAACTATTAATGTTTACTCAGGGAGAAAGGATATCTTCCGATGATTTAGATAAAGTCGTTCAGTCTGTTTATCCTGACAGACTGGTAAAAATGGTTCTGGACAGAGATTACAATTCTCTTGTGGCAGCAGCCGGTATTTCGGAAAAAAAAGCCATGCAGCTAATAAATAAATTACTTTCTATTAATAAAAAAGAACTGCTCGATCTGCAGGTTGTAAATCTCTATGATCTTATAAAATTAAAATTTAAAGAAAATAACCGCTATAAACTCATAGAAGATTTATCTCTGGGGGCAAAATGTACCTCTATTATTTATATAGTTACTGTAGGAGGAGATTGCCCGCTCATTATAGATCAGCCAGAAGATGCTCTTGATACACTTTCCGTATTCGATCCCATCGTAAAAAAACTCAGGGAAGAAAAAGAAAGAAGACAGTTTATACTGGCGACCCATAATGCCAATATACTGGTTGTGGCAGATGCAGAACTGAGTCTTGTTCTCACCGCTTCGGCAGATTCAGGTATAATACAGAACGGAGGAGGACTGGATAGACCTTCTACAAGAGAACTTCTTCTTCTTAATCTTGAAGGTGGAAGGGAAGCTTTTAAAATGAGAAACCAGAAGTATTCTTTTCAAGAACTTACCGACTAGGGCAGGGATTTCGACCGGGATTTCTGGGATTTAATTGATTGCCAGGATTGGTCAATCGCAATTCTATAGTAAGTGAAAAAATACTCACTATTCACATATAAGGAGTATCCCCGGTGAATATCAATAAAAAAACTATAATTACAGTTATATGTGCTTTTGTCCTGGGAGTAATTTTTTCATTGTCTCTCGTAATGGTCGGATTATGGGCCTACAGACTTGGCCGCTATGATTATAATTTAAGCTCAATTAACGATAGAGCAGAAGCTTCTCCTGCACCGACAACAATAATCTCTCAAAATACTTATGTGACAAATTTATCCACTCCTGCGGTATCTTCGACACCGGTATATTATTATACTCCTGTAACGGGAACTGCCATAAAAACTCCCGGAGTCAGTGCCGTTCCAGATAATACACAGATACAGATAGTATATTATGCTACACCTGTTCCTGTAACTCAATCGTCTCCTGTGGCTTCACAACGTCAGACTCAAAATCAAAATAATATTGAGCCTGATAAAAGACAAAAAATTATGGATTATATGTACAGTGTGCATAATATATTATCAGCAAGTAAAGTAGGAGGTGACCCTTCACAGTTTGCACAACAACTTATTAGTTCAAGTCTGGAAGGAAATACTGCCGGTTTCGATAATTTAATAAGTAATTATGAACATACAAAAAATCAAATATCAGCTTTAAATCCTCCTGATGAATGTAAAGAATATCATAATGGATGTGTTAGTATTATAGATAATGGTATAATTTTATTAAAAGAAGTAAAAGAAGGTATTACATCTCAGGATATTAATAGCCTTCTTGCTGTACAGGGAAAAGCCTCTTCAATAGAACAGGAAGCAAAAAGGGTAGATAATATAGGAATTGTTTTGTTACAAAAATATAATATACCTGAACCCAGATAGTATTGAAAGGTAAAAATTGCCTTTCAGATATTTTTATGGTATAATTTTATAAATATTAATTATAGTCGGATTGCCAGGGTGTAGAGTATGTCATTGACTCCGAGACAAAAACAAATACTCGGTTTATTAACAAGGGAATTTATCTTAACAGCAGAACCTGTAAGTTCTTCTACTCTGGAAGGAAAACTTGGAAATCTCTGTAGTTCTGCTACTATTAGAAGTGAAATGGCAGAACTTGAAAAAAGAGGTTTTTTACAACGTCCTCATATTGCTTCCGGACGGGTTCCTTCACACCAGGGGTACAGATATTATGTGGATAATCTCATGAATAAAGAAGAACTTTCATTGGAAGAACAGTACACGATAAAACTGGAATTAAATAAAAGAATCTATCAAATAGATCAATTACTTGATAAGACACTTGATTTAATTTCCCATCATACCAAAGAACTATCTATACTTGTTCCTCCTAATTTCAAAAATATAGTTATTAAAGATATACATCTCATAAGTATAAACCCTTATAGTATCCTTATTGTTATTGTTACTACTACAGGGCTCGTGATTAACAAAATAATTGAAAATCCGACATCAGTTTCGGAAAGTGAAATTGACGTTGTTTTGAATTTTTTAAAAGAAAGATTGGAAGGGGTTACTGCCGATAAAATAGATAACTCAATACTGGAAGGACAGGATAAAATAGCAGGTAAACACCTGGTTAAACCTCTTGTAGAAGAAATAAAGAAATCTCTCTTTTCTGAAATTGAAAGAAAAGTTTTATGGGTAGGTACACAAAATCTTATGTCCAAACCGGAATTCAGAAATGTAGATAAAATAAAAACATTACTCGATATGCTGGATAATCATGAATTTACAGAACTTATTAATAAAAAAGAACCTGCTAAAGAAGTCAACGTTACTATCGGACAGGAACATAAATTAAAAGAATTTTATGACTGCAGTATTATTACGTCTTATTATAGAGTAGAAGGTGAAGTCGTGGGAACTCTGGGTATTATCGGACCTACCAGAATGCATTACGGAAAAATGGTTCCCCTCATATCATTTATAGCTAAAAGTTTTAGCAAAATGCTTAACAGGCTAAATTGTTAATAAAAAAATTAAAGTACGTGGTCAGATGCCAGCCAATACAGGTGGCACCTACCCCCTACATTTAAGAAAGGTAGAGTTGAAATTTTTGTGGAACAATATTTTGATGACAGTAAAACGTTAAAAAAAGTTTCATTAAATGAAGAGTTAATAAGATTAAAAAAATTAGAAAATCTTGAACTTGAACAGGAAGAATTATCCCGTTATCAGGAACATCTTTCCCGTTCGGAAAAGAATTTTTTAACTTCTTCCGAAGCAGTGGATTTTTATCAGCAGTTCATTCCATTCTTAATCAGAGAACTTGAAAAAAAGAAAATAGCTGTTGATAATATGAGAATGGTAGAAAAAAAAGATGTTTCTACTATGTTTTCTACCGGAGTAAAAACTGCCGGACGGTCAGTCCCACAGGATATAAAAGACTGGCTGAAAAAACTTGAAGATTTCGGCTGTACAGGGCCGGAACTTGATAAATTAAAGAAACTGCTTTTTCAAAGAGATGCTTCCGGCCGTCTTGTAAAAGCTTTACCTGAATTATATGCCCTTATTGCTGAATTTTCAGTTAATGAACTGGATAAGTTTAAAACCCACCTGGATAAATTAGATTCAGAAAAGAAAACACTGAAGTTTTCTAAAGTTGCTGCTCTCGGTAATGAAGAAACACTGGGCGATACATTACCTCCTGAAATAGATGAGAGAATTAAACGACTGGATACTTTTGATATAGAACCGGGAAGGTTAATGGAATTTAAAAAGAAAATATTGAGAAAAAAACCTACAGGAGAATTCGCTATTTCACCTAAAGAACTATCTCTGAAATTACTGGATTTTTATGAACAGGAACTTAAAAGGGGAAAAGCAAGATGGGTAAGAGATAAAAAACTGGAAGAAACTATCGATAATGCCGTATATAGATCTTCCGCAGATAAACCAGTCCAGCAGGATGGACCTCTTAAAATTTTCCCGGGTGAAATCCTGGAAAGAGTCAAACATCTTGAAGATTTTAAAGTCAATTCTGATGATTTTAATAATTTAAAAACAGATCTGCTCAGGAGAAATTCAAATGGAAATTTAATATATTCTCATATGGATTTATTTAATAAATTACTGGATTTTTATGAGAAAATTCTTAAAGAACGCTCGAAAGATATTGATGCAATAGAACAATTTCGAGAACAGAATAAACTCGAATTTTCCGGTGAAACAGTTTCTAAAGGTCAGGAAGATAATAATATAAAAAATGAACTTGCAAGGAGAGAAAAACTTGCTTCCGAATATTTTGCCCGTTCCCAGAGACTTGAAATGGATATTAAAAGGCTGAAAGAACGAAAGGACAGGGCTGTTGATGAATTTAAAAATAAATCGAATGAAAAATTCCTTGGTAAGTTAATAGTCGTACTTGATGATCTTGAAAGAGCAGTTGAAGCATCTACACAGGATGCTGCCAGTAAAGACAGCCTTATTGAAGGAGTTCAACTCATCAGCCGTCGTATGGTTTCAGTTCTTCAAAGAGAAGGTCTTAAACCAATCGAATCACCTTCAGGGACAGAGTTTGATCCCAAAGTTCACGAAGCTTTCGAAAAAGTTGAAAATGATGAGTATCCCGAAGATACAATCATTTCGGTTTTAAGACAGGGTTACTGGCTTGGAAATAAATTACTGCGTCCGTCCCTTGTCAGAATTTCTAAAGGAAGTTCAAAATAAAAATTTAAAAATAATCTTTAAAGGATTGATTTTTTAGTTAAAATAAATTATAATTGTCTATTTAGAAAAATTATGATATAATTAAGCTGATTTTTTAATAAATTATAAAACCTCTCCTGAAAATATTTATCCGGGAGAGGGAAGCGTTTCAGAAGGGAGAGAGGCTAGAAAGCCAGAAATAAATGAGTAGAATAGTAGGAATTGACCTAGGTACAACTAATTCGCTAATTTCTGTTATGGAAGGTGGAGAGCCAGTAGTTATTCCGAGTTCCGAAGGAAATGAACTGGTTCCTTCTATTGTAGGTTTCTCAAAAACAGGAGAAAGATTAGTAGGTGATATAGCGAAACGTCAGGCTATAAGTAACCCGGAACGTACTATAGCTTCTATAAAACGTCATATGGGGACTAATTATACGGTCAAGATAGATGATAAGGAATATACGCCACAGGAAATATCTGCCATGATATTACATAAAATGAAAATGGATGCTGAAGCGTATCTGGGTGAACCTGTTGAAAAAGCCGTCATTACAGTTCCCGCTTATTTTAATGATAGCGAAAGACAGGCTACAAAAGATGCTGGAACTATTGCAGGTCTGGATGTAGTGAGAATTATAAACGAACCTACAGCCTCTTCTCTTGCTTATGGCCTGGATAAACTCTATGAGACTGAAACGATTCTTGTATATGATCTGGGCGGAGGAACATTTGATGTATCCATACTTGAAATAGGTGGTGGAGTATTTGAGGTAATAGCTACATGCGGAGATATGAGACTCGGCGGAGATGACTGGGACCAGAGAATTATGGACTATCTGGTTGAAGAATTTACAAAGCAGTACTCGATTGATTTGCGTACAGATCGTGTAGCTATGCAAAGATTAAAAGAAGCTGCAGAAGAAGCAAAAAAAGAATTATCAGATGAAAGTTCAACAGTTATAAATCTTCCCTTTATAGCTGCCGATGCGGCAGGGCCAAAACACCTTGAGGTAAATATCACAAGAGATAAATTTGAACAACTCAGTCTTGATCTTATACAGAGAACGTATGAACCTGCCAAAAAAGCTATGGCAGATGCAGGGTTGAGCCCTATGGATCTTGATAAAATCCTCCTCGTAGGAGGTTCTACAAGAATGCCTATGGTACATACCGCTGTAAGAAAATTCTTTAATAAAGAGCCAAGTATAGAAGTAGACCCTGATAAAGTAGTTGCTATGGGAGCTGCCATTCAGGGAGGAGTACTTACGGGCCAGACAAAAGATATGGTACTTTTAGATGTCACTCCTCTGAGTCTCGGTATTGAAACTGTAGGAGGTATGTTTACAAGGCTTATACCGAGAAATTCTCAGATTCCATGTTCAAAAAGCAGAATGTTTACTACAGCAGCAGACGGACAGACCACTGTAGAAGTTCATGTTCTGCAGGGTGAAAGAGATATTGCAACTCATAACAAATCACTCGGAAAATTTGAACTGGCAAATATTCCTCCTGCACCAAGAGGAGTGCCTCAAATAGAAGTTACTTTTTCTATAGATGCAAACGGTATAGTCAATGTAGTGGCACAGGATATGGCTACAGGTAATAAACAGAAAGTTACTATTCAGTCTCCTACAAACTTGAATTCAGAAGAAATTGATAGAATGGTAAAAGAAGCTGCCGTATATGCAGAAGAAGATGCAGCAAGGAGAAAAGAAGCTGCTGTCAGAAATAAAGCAAATACAGAACTTGCTACTGCAGAAAAAACCCTCAGAGATATAGGACATAAATTTAAACCGGAAGATGTAAGTAAAGTCAGAAGAATTATAGATAATCTTAAAGATGCATTAATAACCTATGATTATGATAAGATTGCTGATATGACTACAGAACTTACAAATGAAATGTATTCTCTCAGTTCTGACATGTACTTCAAACTCGAAGGTACTCCTGTGTCCAGAGAAGGAGCTGCTCCGACTTCTACACCTACAAAAACATCAGCCGGAGGAGATACCGGACCTAAAGTTACTAAAAAGACTTCACAGGATGAAGCTGACGAAATTCTCAGCTGGTTTAAGAAGAAAAAGTAATATAGCTCTCAGCTGTCAGCTGCCAGATTAAACTGAATAGTTATTATAATAGCGAGTAGAGGGAGTCTCTACTCTCTTAATTAGCAGAAAAATAAAAAAATTAGTATAAGCTGATAGCAGTCAGCAATCAGCTTATACATTATTGAGGTGATTATAAGTGGCTAAAATTCTTGGCATAGATTTAGGAACGACAAACTCTGTTATGGCTGTTATGGAGGCAGGTAAACCTATAGTCATAACCAATGCAGAAGGAGGCAGGCTAACCCCTTCTGTCGTCGGTTTTTCCAAGTCGGGAGAAAGACTTGTCGGAGAAATAGCAAAACGTCAGTCTATAAGCAGTCCTGACAGGACAGTTACTTCTATTAAGAGACAGATGGGGTCTTCCTATAAAGTTAAGATTGATAATAAAGAATATACACCCCAGGAAATATCGTCGATGATTCTACAAAAAATGAAAAAAGATGCTGAAAGTTATCTGGGAGAAGAAATTAAACAGGCTGTTATAACAGTACCCGCTTATTTTAACGACAGTCAGAGACAGTCTACAAAAGATGCAGGAACCATTGCAGGTCTTGAAGTAATGAGGATAATTAATGAACCTACTGCATCGTCTCTTGCTTACGGACTGGATAGCTCTTCCGAAACAGAAACTATACTGGTTTTTGACCTTGGAGGAGGAACATTCGATGTATCAATACTGGAAATAGGCGGAGGCGTGATACAGGTAAAATCTACAAGTGGTGACACAAGACTTGGAGGAGATGATTGGGATAGAAGAGTTGCAGAACATCTTGTAACAGAATTTCAGCAGAGGGAAGGAATAGATTTAAGGCAAGATAAAAGTGCCATGCAAAGGCTGAAAGATGCTGCTGAAAAAGCAAAAATAGAATTATCATCACTTTATCAAACCAGTATAAATCTGCCCTTTATCACTGCTGACAATACAGGGCCAAAACATCTGGAAACAGAACTTACAAGGGCGAAGTTTGAAGAGCTTACGGCAGATCTAATGGATAGAACGAAAAAACCTCTTCAAACCGCTCTGGATGATGCAGGATTGAAACCTGCCGATATAAACAGAATACTTCTTGTAGGAGGTTCTACAAGAATGCCTGTAGTACAGGAACTGGTAAAAGAATTTTTCAAAAAAGAACCTCATAAGGATATAAATCCGGACGAATGTGTTGCTCTCGGAGCTGCTATGCAGGCAGGAGTATTATCAGGAGAAGTTAAAGATGTCGTACTTATAGATGTAACCCCGCTCAGTCTTGGCATAGAAACAAAAGGCGGAGTTTTCGCAAAATTGATTGAAAGAAATACTGCCATACCAACGTCCAAAAGCCGAATGTTTACAACTTCCGTAGATAATCAGGAAACGGTAGAAATACATGTTCTTCAGGGTGAAAGAGCCTTTACTGCTGAAAATAAAAGCCTTGGCAAATTTCAACTCGTAAATATCCCGAGAGCTGTTAAAGGATTACCGCAAATAGAAGTTACCTTTGCAATAGATTCCAACGGTATAGTCAATGTAACAGCAGCGGAGAAATCTACAGGAAAAGAACAGAAAATTACTATTTCTTCATCTTCCAATCTCTCTACTGAAGAAGTTGACATGATGGTAGATAAAGCAAAGAAATATGAAGAAGAAGATAAGGTAAAGATGGAACTTATAGAGATTAGAAACAGAGCAGAAAGTCTCCTTACATCAGCTTATAAGACTATAGAAGAATTTAAACTGCAGGTAGAAATAGAGTTAATAGAAACTGCAGAAGGAGCACTCTCAAGATTACAGAATAATATGTCAGAAGAAGATCCTGTAAAATTCAGGGCTAATATTCAGGAATTACTGGATGCACTCGGTAAATTACATTCCCGTGCCTATGAGAAGAAAATGGAGGAAAAAAGAGAAAGAGAGAAACAGGAAGCAGAAGAAAAAGCAAGCCAGACCTCTGACCCGGAAAATAATTCTCATAATGAACATCCTGATGAAAATCCCGAAAAAGAGGAGACTCCTTCCGGAGGTGATTGATGTTGAATAAAAAAGATTATTATGAAGTTCTGGAAATAGACAGGTCTGCTACAGAAGCAGATATAAAGCAGGCCTATAGAAAAATGGCAAGAAAATATCATCCCGATGTATCTCAGGATGTAGATAAAAAACAGGCAGAAGATCGTTTTAAAGAAATAAATGAAGCATATGAAGTATTAAGTGATAAACAGAAAAGAGCGACTTATGACCAATACGGACATGATGCTTTCAGAGGCGGTGCCGGCGGATTCAGCAGCGGTTCGGGTTTTGGCGGATTCGGTGATTTCGGCTTCGGCGGTATTGATGATATATTTAATATGTTCTTCCAATCAGCCGGAGGAGGACAGACCAGAGGATCCAGAAATCAACCTCAGAGAGGCAGTGATTTAAGGGGAGATGTTACCCTCACACTGGAAGAGGTCGTTTCAGGAGTTGAGAAAGAAATAGAAGTACCATCCCTCAGAACATGTCCCGTATGTTTTGGTACAGGCGCCAGTGACGGTGCTTCTTCACAAAACTGCACCCAGTGTCAGGGAACAGGACAGGAAAGAATAGTGCAGAGCACCATGTTCGGTCGTTTTATCAGGACAGGCCCCTGCAGAACCTGTCATGGAGAAGGAGTAGTTATCAGCTCACCCTGCGAAGAATGCAAAGGACTTGGAAGGGTTACAAAAAAACGGAAGGTTTCTGTAAAGGTTCCTGCCGGAGTGGATGAAGGTTCAAGGATAAGGCTGCAGGGAGAAGGTGATGCAGGCACCAAAGGTGGCAATGCAGGAGATCTTTATGTATTCATTAATGTAAAACCTCATAAGATATTCAAGAGGTTTAATGATGATCTTTACTGCGAAAGAGAAATCTCTTTCCCAAGGGCTACCCTGGGAGGAAAAATTTCAGTTCCCACTATTGACGGAGAAACGGAACTTGATATACCACAGGGAACACAGTCTGAAACTATGTTCAAAATAAAAGCCCAGGGAATACCAAATCTTCGTTCAGGCAGAAGAGGTGAACTGCAGGTAAAGATTATAGTCAAAGTTCCTTCAAAGCTTAATTCGGAGCAAAAGAAACTTTTAAAAGAATTTGCTGTTGCCTGTGGAGAAGATCTTGATGCTACCGGGCAGGGAAAGGGATTCATCGGAAAAGTTAAAGATGCACTTGGAATATAGTAGTGAATAGTGAGTGGTGAGTGGTGAGTGGTGAACATATGCATTACAGGGAGATTACTTATGGCATGGAATGAGATTTCTATTGGAGTATCTTTTGAAGATTCTGAAGCTGTTTCATATGCTCTTCAATGTCTGACCGGCGGAACCGGACTTGTCGAAGAACATAAAGAAAATAAAATAATTTACAAAATTTATTTTCAGCACGATGAATATTTTAAAGATAATTTTAATAAACTCAAAGCTTCTTTAGAAGGACTGGTATTACAGGGATATTCTGTTGACCTGGAAAATATGTCCTGTCTTTTATTGAGAGATGAAGACTGGTCTGAAAGCTGGAAAAAATTTTTCGAGCCTTTTAAAATAGGAAAAAATCTTGTTATAAAACCACCCTGGAAAGAATATATTAGCGAGAAGGAAGAAAAAGTTATAGTTATAAATCCAGGAATGGCTTTTGGAACAGGTTCTCATGAAACTACAAAAATGGCGTCATATTATATACAGAAATATGCTCCTTCTATGAATTCTATTCTGGATCTTGGCTGCGGAACAGGTATACTGGCTATCATTGGCTGTATATGCGGTGTCACAAATGTCTATGCAATCGATAATGACGAACTGGCAGGAGCAGCTATGGAAGAGAATCTAGCTCTGAATAATCTTGAAGGCAGGGTAATTTTTTTTCTTCAGGAAGGATTAAAAAATTTCTCCCTGAAAGTAGAATGTATTGTTGCAAATATACAGGCATCTGTTTTTAAAAAAATAAAAAAAGAATTTTCCCCTGCTCTTATCCCCCCCGGCATCTTAATTCTTACAGGTATACTGTTAGAACAGAAAGATGAAATTCTTAACATATTTTATGAGGAAAATTTCGAGTTTATAGAAGAATTAAAAGAAGCAGAATGGGTATGTCTTGTGTTAAAAAAGATGTCTGAGATAAAATCTCCCTTGTCATAATACCTGTGTATAATACCGGATAGCTATGCTGCTTTGCATAGTTAAGGCCAGTTACGAAAATAAATAGTTATCTTTTTGTTAATTTATAATATCGAAATAGCTTCCCATTTACCATCTACAAGATGATAAATTTCATTGTAGCCAATATACTGCAGGAGATAATGCACTTCAGTAAAATGGGAACTTACCTGTTCAGGACTGTGAGCATCAGAATTGACAATTAACTTAATGTCAAGTTCTTTGCATTTTCTCAATATCCAGTGGGACGGATACATTGCAGCTATAGGTTTTCTCAGACCTCCTGTATTAACCTCTACGATACGGTCATTGTCTGATATGACTTTTAATGTCTCATATACTGCTTCCTGATACCAGGACTCCTTCTCGGAAAAATATTTTTGTTCGAAATTATTTTTCTTGATTAAATCCAGATGACCTATAATATCAAATTGTTTTTCTCCGGCCATCTGCCTTATCAGAGCATAGTAATCTTCAACAGCTTTCTGAATATTTCCTCCGAATATTTCATCCAATCCTTTCCTGAATATTTCGTCATCACTATCTACAGGCCAGGGATGACCGGAACTGTCACTTCCTACATAATGAACAGAACCTATCCTGTAATCAAGATCGGGATGGCTGTAAAAAAACAGAAAAAAATCCTTTAGTGACGGTAAAAAATCCACTTCCATACCAAGTAAAATTCTTATATTTTCTCTGTATTTTTCTTTAAAATCTTTTATGATATCAATATAATGCTGAAATTGGTCAGAAGCTATTGCATAAGTATTCGGGAAAGGCAAAGGACTGTGAGAAGAAAAACCTATTTCACAGAGCCCTTCTTTGATAGCTGAAACAATATAATCTTCAGGCTCACCGGTACCGTCACAAAAATTACAATGAGTATGATAATTTGCTTTAAACATAGTGAGTTAAGTGATCGTGATGCGTAATGCGTAACGCGTGACGTGTTTAATTCCTGCACATCACACTTTACGCTTTACACATTACGAGGTTATGAAACTAATTATATATAAAAATAGGTTCGTTTTTACTTTAAATTTTCCTGCTATTTTATTATAATAATATTTATAGCTTTTATGTGTCAATAAGATGAGGTATATTAATAATAATGATGTTTTTCTATGATAATATATACGAAAATCTTTCACCTCTTCTTAAGTGGAAAGGAATTTTTTACTTTGAAGATATTTTTTTTCTTGATAAAGATGATTTACTTACTTTATATTACAGTGTTCCTGAAGAGACCTTTGCTCTGGCATTAAAGAATTGCCACCATACAAATCAACTACTGGCTGTTCTGAATAATGATGAAAGAAAACATATTGTTGCCATTATCAATTCTTCCTGTGGTGATATTATTAAAGCCAGAAAAGAAATTGAACATGAATTCAGAGATGCCATGTTTTTGCATATGCAGATTAAATGTTCGGAAAAACTTAAAAAGAGAAAATTATGTCATTTCTTCTATTTGATTTCTAATATGTCAACATTACTTGATTCTAATAATGAAGAAAAATTGAATGTTTTTAAACATATACCATTCTGGATATCAGCAAAATTAATAGAATTTTTACCTTATTATCAGGCAATTAAATTTTTTCATATACTTGAAAACAGTAATGCACTGTCTGTAAATCTGTCAACAGACTATCCTCCTCCTTTCTGTGAAATATTTCATGAAAGTTTAAATTTACCGGATGAATTTTTTATAAAAATTAATATATATACAACATTAAATACAACTTTAAAAATATTATTCAATAAATTTCTTTTTAATATATGTTCCGGCCTCTCTCTTCTGTCATCCCGAAATTATAGAAGATCCCTTACCTTTTTAAAAAAAGCCTGTAACCTGTTACCGGAAGATTTTTTTGCGAACTGGTCTTATGCACGGGCATTATATTTTTGCGGAAATCTTGAAGAATCACAATGTCATTATCATATCGCTATGAAGCAAAAACCTGTATTAAATAAATATCATCTCTTTAATGCATTTTCACTGAAATCGGGCGGACATATGACAATGGCTATGGATGAAATTAATATGTTAACTATTTTAGCACCCGATTATCCCTATGGTTTCAAGCTACTCGGCAATTTTCATATGATTAACGGGGAATTTTCCAAAGCAATTAAATGCTTTAACAGATCTATTGAATTACTCCCTGAAGATATACAGAGCTATTCGGATCTTATTGAGTGTTACCTTCAACAGGACAATATGAAAGAAGCTGAAAAACTGGCATATAAAACACTGGAATACCCGGAGATAAAAAAAGAAACAATTTATTTTAAACTCGGAGAAATCTATAATAAATATGAAGATAAAGAGAAAGCCAGAAATTTTTATAAAAAATCTCTGGAAGTAAAAAAAAATTATTATCCTTCTATTACTGCTCTGGGACTCTTAGAGCTATCTTCCGGTAACACAGAATACGGTCATAGACTGCTCTCTGAATCCTTACTTTTACAGCCAGAAGCCGTATGGATCAGAAAAATTCTGGGGGAAAGCTATATAGAAACAGGAAAATCAGAGCTCGCTCTTAAAGAATTTACCGCTATTCTTGATTTGTACCCTGATGAACCCTTTGTATGTTCAAAGATAAGTGAAATAAAAAAGAATTTGAAGGATTAACAGGATTTTTTACTCTCCCGTTAATCCTGTTAAATGTTAATCCCTGTCTGCAAATCTTTCCCAGAGTTTTGTAGCAAGTTTTACTGAATGTTCCCTTATGGACTTTTCATCAAGAGTCGTTAAAACTCCGTTTCTCATAAGAACCTTACCGCCTACAATAGTAGTATCAACTTTTGCATCTGAAATACCGAACAACAGATGCCCCCAGAAATTATTCATTGTAAGAGGTGTGGGAGTAATATATTTTACCAGTATTATGTCTGCATAGGCATCTCTGGTTAATTTTCCTGTTTTATGAGGGAAAAATCTTTCCACTATGGCAGGATTATTATGTAATACCATTTGAGGAATTTCCGCATAGGCAACTGTAGATTTATGATTTACAATTTTATGTATCAGGTTTCCTGCTCTTATTTCATTAAACATATTGCCGGTCATACCGTCACTTCCGAGGCCTAGCATAATGCCTTTCTCGAATAATTTCAGTATCTGAGCAGTCCCTACAGCATTATTCATATTTGATTGAGGATTGTGAACAACGATGGTACCGGTATTTTTAAGAATTTCCATTTCTTCTTCTATTATATGTATACAATGGACTGCTATAGTTTTAGACCCGAGTATACCGAGTCTTTCAAGACGTTCTACAACTCTTTCTCCATATTTTTCAAGGCTGTAGTCCTGGTCTGCTTTATCTTCTGCTACATGAATATGGAAACCAATATCCAGACCTTCAGAAACTTTTTTACATTTTTTCATTGTTTCATCAGACAGAGTAAAAGCGGCATGGAGTCCGAAATGAGATGTTAAGAGCTTGTCTCCTTTTATTTTTTCTGCAAAACGGGCATTTTCTTCTATACCTTCTATAGCTTTTTTCTCTCCGTCTCTATCTGATACTTCATAACATAAAGAGCCTCTCAGACCGGCCTTCTTCATGGCTTTAGCCATAAGATCAAGGCTTCCCGGAATTGCAAAGGGACTTGCATGATGATCCAGTATTGTAGTGGTTCCTGCTTTTATACAGTCTGTAACACCTACAAGGGCACTGTAATAATTATCTTCATCTGTAAGGACTTTATCCAGTTTCCACCAGAGTTTTTCCAGAACCTGAACAAAATTCTCTGCAGGAGCACCTTTCATTGATATACCACGGGAAAGAGCACTGTATAAATGGGTATGGCAATTTACCATACCGGGCATTATCAGCATATCAGTGGCATCTATAAAATAATCATACTCTTCTGACATCAGCTCTTTAGTATGACCTACTTTTTCAATTAAATCACCTGAAATCAATACTGCTCCGTCTTCAATAATACCGGCGCTGTCCTGAGTTATTACTGTTCCTTTTGCTATAAGGGTTTTTGACATTTGAATTGCCTCCTTGTTTTTTATTTGAAGTAATGTTATTCTATCATATAATATTTTTTTTGTAAATTTCAGCTGTCATCAATCAGCTTTTGTAAGAGGTATCTATGAAACGTTTATTAACTGATAAGATTAATAATTTTCAGGGAATTATAGCAGCAGGATTTAAAGATCTGTTATCCTGCGATGAGTTTTATTATAATGAAGCAGAAATATTTCCTGCTGCAAGTATAATAAAAATTCCTATAATGATTGAATTTTTCAGGCAGGTGGAAAGAAACAAACTGTCTGTTGAAGAAAAGATTATTCTTAAAGAAGGCGATAAAGCAGGGGGAGCAGGAGTTTTATTTGAACTTCATAACGGAGTGGAATTAACTCTGCTGGATCTGGTTAAATTGATGATTGTCATAAGTGATAATACCGCTACAAACATATTACTTGATTATACAGGATTTGACGGGGTTAACAATTTAATGAAGGAAGCAGGAATGAAGTCAAGCTGCCTGAGAAGAAAAATGATGGTTCCTTATAAGGAAGAGCATGAGAATTTAATATCTGTCAGAGATATTACGATGCTTATGGAACAGCTTGTGACAGGAAAACTTCTTTCTTCCAAATATACTGCTCTGTCTGTAGAAATTTTAAAAAGACAGCAATATAATGAAAAAATTCCTCTATATCTTCCTGAAAAACTTCCTGTTGCTCATAAGACAGGAGAAATAGAAGGGGTAAGGCATGACGTGTCGGCAATATATTTGCCTGATAAAATTTATTTGTTTTCTGCCTTAACCAGACATGTGGCAGATGTTGTAGAAACTGACAGACTTATAGGGGAAATGTCAAAGATTATATATGATAATGTAAAGTAACATGTCATATTACCTGCTTTGATAAAATAATTATTAGTTCTTAGAGCCGCTCCAGATAAGTTCATACCCATTTCTAAAACCTGTCCCTGTCCGGACTCTTCCGGAAAAGATATTATCCTCTGGTGACTTCTATAAAAAATCTCTCAGAGAGGAATTATTCAACATATAATCTGCCACAGTATTTGCCGGATCAAATTCAAGCACTTTATTGCAATACATGGCACTCTCTTTCAAATTTACCATTGCAAGGCCCAGATAGGATTCTTTACTATCCGGTAAGATATTTACTGCTTTTTTCAGAGTTTCTCTTGCCTTATCAAGTTTATCCATTGAATAATATATCATTCCCAGATATTCATAGACAGAAGGATATTTTTCTTCTCCTTTTAATTCTATGGATTTCTCTAAAAATGATACAGACATATCTATATTTCCGAGCCATTTATGTATAAGACCTGAATAAAAATAAAATGACGGTTCCAGAGGATACAATTTATTAATCTCTTCAAGTTTTTCTAAAGCTTCAGGCAAAAGGTTCTGGGCTATATATTCTTCTGCCAGCTTTATCAGTAAATCTCTTTTTATATCATGGTTATTTTCCAGTTCAATCTCATATAAAAATTTTAAAATTTGAAATTCTCTTAACGAAGGTTCTATTCTGAAAAGGGTTTTTTCATCAGTTCTCTGAGCTATGTTTTTATATATACATGTGTCTGGAAGAAATGTATTTATGCTTATAAATGTGCCGAATAACCTGCAACACAGGGGACGAAATCTGTAAACTCTACAGCCGGCAGAATAAAACGGACAGGTGGGTCTGTCTTTTTCTGTCATAAAACGTTTAAACGTATTTATCTTATCTTTTTCTTCCTCTTCAAGATTTGCTTCAAGAAAATCATATTCAAGTGAAGATATAGGAGGGTAATTTATATCAGAATTACAGCAATAATTACAGCCTGTACAGGAACCGACAGTTTTATCTATAAATTTTTCCTGAAGTTTTGTATAGATTTCATCAAGTTTTAAAAAAAAATTTTCATACATTAATGTACCTCTATATCAAGTTCCAGTCGTACCTGGTTATTCATTTCGAATTTTTGCTCTTTAACAAAATAAACGAAACTATCGGCACTCAAAATATTATCTTTGAAACGGGCAATTACTTTACCGCTCGCTTCACATTTTTCTTCAGTGGCATTCCATTTTAACATGTCAGACTGAAATTCCTGATCCTCTTCTATGACTCTTATTATTACGCCTCCCATAGCATCAAAATTCTTTGTCTGCATATCAAAATCAACTCTCGATGCATTGACCTCTATAAAAGGTTTATCATCCTTATAAATTATTCCTTTTGCATTTTTCTTTGCCAGAACTCTATTGTTTTCAAGATATTCTAATTCATCAGAAGTGAATTCCCATTGCTTTTTTCCGGCAGAATATCCCTCCAATTTAATATTACCGAGCAGTGCTTCCATATGAGTTTTTTTACCCGGTTCATTTTCAAAAAATATTATATCTATCAATAAATAAGTAAAATAAATAGAAATTATTACAATCAAGACAAGTTTCCATTTATGTAATAATTTTTTATAAAGACTTTTTATAATATCTAAATAGTTATTCATATATTTATTTTTTCGATGGAAATTATATTTTCCCTTTATAAAAGCTATAAAGTAATAATGACAGGGAAATGATAAAACATATCAGAGAAAATATATCACCGTAAAAGGTATAAAATGTTGTTGCACCATGAGGAAATATATGACCATAAATTATTCTCTCTTCATAAATAGGTGTACTTTCAATTATTCTACCGAGAGGATCAATTACACCTGAAACTCCCGTATTGGCACATCTTACAACAAAGGTATGATTTTCTACTGCTCTGAATACTGATATAATATTATGTTGATAAGGAGCAGCACTTCTCTCAAACCACGCGTCATTGGTCAATACAATTATACACTGAGAACCTTTAACCATAGATTTTCTCGATATATCAGGAAAGATAGATTCAAAACATATAACTGTAGAAAAATTTATACAGGGTGTTTTGAAAACTACTGTTTCATGACCTGCCGTGAAGCGTGATATAGGTTTTACCAGTTCTTTTAAACCCGGTAATTTCTCAAGATATTTTCTCCATGGAAGATATTCGCCGAAAGGTACAAGATGCATTTTATAATACTTGCCTTCCATATTACCGGCAGGAGAAAATAGCAGTGAAGTATTGAATATTAATTTTGATTCCGGTTCTATATCAACAGTGCCAACTACTAAATAGGTTTTAATTTCATTTAAGAGATTTTTTATTGAAATCATAAGATTATAGTCATGCAATAATAATCCAGGTATAGCTGTTTCCGGCCAGAGCACCATATCTACCTGTTTATTTACAGCAGTTCTGGTCATTCTAAAATACCTGTCCGTTGTATCTTTAAAATGGCCTGTATCCCATTTTACACTCTGATCTATACTGGGCTGTATTATCGCAATATTTACAGGTGAAGAGTTTGAAACATTAAAAGTCTTCAGTTGAAAAATACCATAACCTGCAGTTAATAAGATAACAATTATTGTAATCACGCCATATATAAAAATTCCTTTTTTACTTTTTATATTGGATGACCTGAATAGGCCAGGTAATTTGAAAGCAAGTAATTCTCTGAGAAACTCATTTATCAGGCATATAATAAAGGTGATTCCCCCCACACCTGTAATAGAAGATATCTGTATAAGCGGTAATATATTATATTGTGTGTGTCCGAGATTTATCCAGGTAAATCCCATGAACCCCAGAGATCTTATCCATTCCATAGATACCCATAAAAAAGGAGTAATTATGATAACATAAGCAGGTAATCTACATTTTAAGAAAGATATAATAAAAGATAATACTGCCGGATAGAGTCCGTAAAAAATACAGTATATCCCCCAGGGTATGTATCCGCCGGGAAGCACTATAAGCCAGTAGCTTACACCACCCATAAAAATCATACCGAAAAGCCATCCGTACAAAAAAGACTTCCATGGCTTTTCCGTATATAGAACTTCCATTATCGGAATAAGAGAAATCCATACAAGCCAGTTACATTTGAACTCAGGGAAACAACAAGTAAGAAGTAATCCTGAAAGTATTGATAAAGAAAAATTTCTTGCTATATTAACAACGATCTCTCCTTTCTATAGAGAAAAAAATATGCTATAATTTACTGGTTATCAACTATCGGCTGATTTCAATGACCGACGATAACTGAAATTGCTATAATTCAGGAGGCTTTTATGCTAAAATTTATAAATCTTGTTATTGGACTATTTTTATTTATGATGGTAGGTTTTTTTAGCCTGTCATCATTTTTATTCACAGGAGGATGTGCCAGAGGCCCTTTCCCTACGGAAGTTCCAACTTCTACTCCAACCTTCCCTGTAACTCCTACAGCCACTCCCGATCCAAATTCTACTCCTACACCTACCTCCATTCCGGTAAAGGTTCTGGATATAAATTTTCAAATGAACGGACAAATTAATATAAACAAAGGATTCTATATATTTGCTTTCAGTCGTCCTGCACCGGGTCAGTCGGTAGCAGATCCTATTTCGGTAAATGATACCTACTGGACTGATTATATAAGCCTCGGATTAAATCAGACATCCAATTTTATAAGAAGAGAACGTATTACGCCCGGTGACAGGAACACAGACTGGAATCCGACTATATTTACTTTTACTACCGGTAATTATTCAGGTAATAATATTCAAATTATTTTGCCTTTCAGTACTCTCGGTAATCCCCAGAGTTTGTATTTTGATATTATTACTACTGACTCAGGTGGAGTTCCCAGAGATGCACTTGGTTTTGGCACAGGAACATTTTCAGATAGTTATAATATCGATATGACCAAAATAGGTATAGCTCAAACATTAACTGATGTTCAAAATGATATAGTAACATCTCCTGCTCCGCCGGACGGCTTTATGCCAGTATCTTCATCGTATGATATAATTTCCGGTCAGATAACAATAAAACTCCAGTAATTTTAGCTATCAGTTATTAGCTGAAATCTGACTGCTGATAGCTGATAGCTATTATTAAAATTGAAATGCCGGATTTGAAATCTGACTCTGAATATCCTGAAGAATTGGTAATATGGGGCCTTCCGGTGATGCCCCTATTTTAAAGGTTTCATAAGGAAACGCTTTAATGGCAATCTGTAATACAAATTCATCTCTATAGGTTCGATACGCCATAGACCACAGCCAGCAATGACAGTCCTTTGTTAACTTGAAATCCTGATTTCCGAATTGATTGCTGTAAAAATTATAACTACTTGCATATTCAAATCTCCATTCAGGGTGAACTGTAAGATCCAGACGTGTGTCAAAGGTCTGAGCTTTATGCTGATTTAAATCATAGGCAAATCCAAAATTAAAAATCAAATTATTTCTGGGACGAAAGTCAAAACGTGTTACTATAGGATTAAAGGTTTCATTGGTTATATTATAACCTGTATTTAAAGAAAATTTCCATATATTTTCATCATAAAGTTCCATCTGGTAGGACATGGAGTGATATGAAGACCCCACGCCATCAAAGCTGAAAGGAGAATAGCCGTTTGGTATATTTGATGAAAAATTTAATGTGCTTCTGAAATGGTTTGCTATGGTATTATTCAAATTTATATTGGTATTAAGTATATATCTTGCTTCTCCTGAACCGTAAAAGGTCTGATCCAGATAAGAACTTATACTTAAATTATGACTTTCTGCAAAATTAAAATTCTGATTGTAATTTAATTTTAAATTACCTCTGGACATTTTTGTTTTTGTAGACTGTTCATCATAGTAACCCAAACTGAAGGATGTAGTTATTGGTATGGTAACATCACCGATACTGAAAGGATTTGCCTGGGTAAACGTTACATCAGGCGTTTTCTGTGTAAAATACTGTGTATAATTTGAACCACTGTAATCTACTGCAAAATCCATGTTTACAGGCCCCATAGGGGTTCTACCGGTAAAAAGTAATTTAGTCTGATTTCTGTCATCTGATGACGGACTGCTGTCATTTACGTTGTTAAGCTGAAAATTAGTAGAAAGAGTATCGAAAAATGTATGACTGTGTGTAAGATTAAAGGTAGTATTCGTATTTAAGCTGGAACCTTTAAAATAATTTGTAGTGAAATTTGTACTGCTTTTTTCTCCTCTGTAATTCAATGTAAGACTGGAATTTATATTTGGATTGGTTACAAGTGATATACCAGTATTTTTAGTCATATTTACCGAAAAATTCATAGTCAGAGCATCTGAAAGGTTTTGATTGTGACGAAAACTGAATTGATTGTTAACTATATTATTCTGTGAACTCTGACGGAGATAAGAAAAAGAACCTGTCCCTTTCTGTCCTACTCTGTAATTATGAGTAAGACCATAACTCACACCCAGATTACTGGCATAATCTATGTTTGTGCTGCCATAATGACTATTGCTTAAATAATAATAGAACAATTGTTTTACAAAGAAACCTTCAAATTGATTGTATCCTATTCTCGGAAGGAATTCCTGCCTGGCCCTTTCCTTTAGAGAAACAATTACAACAGGCAACCATAATAGTTTATAACCTTTATAATATACATTTACACTTTTTGCAACTACTTTGTCTCCTGCAGTAACATCAATTGATCCGGCAGTCATATTATAATGTTCATTCGGATGTGATCGATCACATGTTGTAAAATCTCCTTCCCTTAGAAAAAGATTGTCAGGTTGCGTATCAGTTTCTTCTCCTCTAAAAAAGATATAATCACTTACATTATTACCTTTTACCTTGAAATTTTTTGTTTTTCCTTTGCCTCTGAACAGTACCCCTTTTTTTTCTCTTAGATTATAGGTCAGCAGTTCTCCCTGTACCTGATCATCCTGATCTTTTAAGTATACATTACCAAAGGCTCTGATTATTCTTTCATGTTTCTGTAATTCTGCCTGGTCGGCCTCGATTTCTGTGCCTTCATAAGTAATTTTCACCTTACCTTCTGCTACTATCCATCCGTCTTCATCAATAGAAACCTTATCGGCTTCCAATGAAGTTTTAATTTTTTCCTGTCCATAAATACAGTTACAGGAAAATAAAAATATCAAAATAAAAAGAAAAATGTTTTCTTTCCAGAAAATAATCTTCACAAAATCACCTGCAGATAAATACTTTTACATGGTTTATTTTTTACATGGTTTATTTTTTACATGGTTTATTTTTTACATGGTTTATTT
>CAYSLJ010000090.1:0-18971 GCA_964431735.1 uncultured Synergistia bacterium
CGAGGATGATAACCGTTCTAACAATTTGCCAGGGTTATTTTCTTACAGTCTCTTATATATAATGCCCCGTTTCATATCTATTCTTACCGTATCTCCTGAAGAAAAAGCTGTAAACACGCCGGGAACTCCCACCAGAACCGGTATATCCAAACCGGCAAGTAAACATTCTTCATCGGGCGATAAATTTTCATCTGCCACTACAAGGCCTGTCAGAGAAGGTAATTTTTCGAGCAGTTCCTGAGAATAACATGGAACTGCCAGTATTGTCCCCTGTTCTATCTTTTTTAAATCTTTAATATCCTGCAAAATCAGAAGCTTACCTTCCTTTTCTTTACTTTTTCCCAGGCTTTTTCCTCTTAAGAATATATGGCCCAGCACCTGTATTTGAAGTGTATTTGTACTGCCTGTACCTCCTATGGGGTAACCGGCAGAAATCACTATAAGATCTCCGTCTTTTACAAGACCTGTGCTTACGGCGGCTTTTGCAGATTCTTTTATAAAACTGTCTGTATCGTTATAATTACCTATAATTACAGGGAAAACTCCCCACGAAAGCTTTAACTGACGGGCGATTATTTCATCTTCTGTCAGAGCAATTACAGGAGCTCTCGGTCTGTAAAGAGAAATTTTTCTGGCACTTCTTCCCGATGAAGTGGACACAATAATAGCAGAAGCTTTCAGTTCCTCAGACATCTCACAGGCAGAACGGCTTATAACTTCAAGTATTCTTTTTTCTGCTGCTTCTTCTGTAAGAACTTTTTCGTAAGGCAGGGCAATTTCAGCAGTAGCTGCTATAAGAGCCATCATCTTTACCGCTTCAACTGGATAGGCTCCTGACGCAGTTTCACCTGAAAGCATAACTGCATCGGTGCCGTCGAGTATGGCATTGGCAACATCAGTTACCTCGGCATTGGTAGGGCGGGGATTTCTGATCATAGAATCCATCATCTGAGTCGCAGTAATTACAGGTTTGCCTTTTTTTCTGCATAGAGAAATCATATTTTTTTGCTCCAGAGGAAGTTTTTCCACAGGTGTTTCCACGCTCAGATCCCCCCTGGCTACCATCAATCCGTCAGTAATATCAATAATTTTAGATAATTGTTTCAGAGCCTCTCCTTTTTCGATCTTAGCTATAACAGGAGTGGATTTGCCTGCTTTACGGATTATGTCTTTTATTTCCACTATATCGGAAGGCCTCTGAACAAAAGAAAGGGCAATCCAGTCCACATTCTGTTCCAGACCGAAGGCAAGATCTTTTTTATCTTTTTCTGTCAGTGCAGGAATTTTTAATTCAGTGCCGGGGAAATTCACTCCCTTTTTAGAACTCAGGGGGCCTCCTGTAATTACCCTGCATATAACTTCAGAACCTTCCACTTTTTCCACTACAAGCCTTAAAAGACCGTCATCTATGAAGATTTTTGTTCCAGGCTGAACCTCTTTCGCAAGATTTGAATAGGATATATGAGCTCTTGTAGATGTACCGTTACATTCTTCACCTGTAAATGTAAAAAGCTCCCCTGCTTTAAGTATCACACCGGCAGGAATAGAGCCCACCCTTATTTTAGGGCCGCAGAGATCCTGTAGAATAGCCACAGAACGGCCTGTTTCATGACATAGTTCCCTTATGAGCTGAATAACTTTTTTATGATCGTCATAAGTTCCATGAGAGAAATTAAGTCTTGCCACATCCATGCCTGCAAGGATTATTTCTTTTAAGACTTCTCTTTTATTGCTGGCAGGCCCTATGGTGCATACTATTTTAGTCTTTCTTAAAGTGTTCATTATGTTTTAAACCTTACTTTCTTTAATCGTGACGCATGACGCGTGACGCGTGACGCGATGGAAAAACGGAATTTACTTCTAATTCATTTTTTTCTATAAAAAATCCTTCAGGAAAATAAATTTCTCTCATATGTTTATAGCGTCTTTTGTCACATTTTTATAAAAACTTGTAGCTTTATATAAAGTGCTGTTCCATTCCTTAATATCTCTTATTATTGTAGTAATAATTTCACCTGAATCAAGTTCTATATCATAAAGAACATCTCTAATAGCTTCAGTTTTCTGAAGATCAGGTTTTTCTTTCAATAAAATCAAAAAATCCCAGTCTGAATCAATTTTATGATTATTTCTTGCCCGGGAGCCATATAATATAATATGTGCACCGGGATCTATTTTTAAAATAGCTTCTTTAATTATTTTTAGAAAATTATCTGACATATGAAACAATCCTTAAATAGAGTGAATATATTTTAAGATAAAGAAATAAAGAGTCAACCCCCGCTTTTAATAGCAATAACAGGCATAGGCCCCCCTTATGCCAGAACAATTACAAAATAGAAGATTATCTTATTTTTTTTATTTCTTCCAGAGTTAATCCTGTTACCTCTGATATTTCTTCTACAGTATAGTTTTTGGATAGCATCTTTTTTACAGTATCAAACTTACCTTCAAGCTTACCTTCAAGTTTACCTTCAAGTCTACCTTCCTCTTTAGCTTCCTGAATACTATTTTTTATAGCTGTGGCAAGCATAGGACTCCCTCCTTCCATATCAATATTAAATGGTATATTATGTTTTTTTAGATATGTACCAAGCCATATCTTTATAAAACGTCCCAATTCACTTTTAAAATCCACCATTTCTATTAATATCTTTTCCGCTTCTATAATTTCTTCTTTTCTAACCTTTGTTACCAGATTAAAGAATGCAGCTAAGGTGTTGTAAAAAAATAACCTTATCATATTTAGAATCGTGACGCGTGACGCGTAACGCGTGACGCGAGGACAAAAAACATAATTTGTCAGAGTTATTTTCTTACAGTCCCTAATATGTTATCCAGTCTATATAAATTACTTAACTGTTCTTCTTTTAATCCATGTAAGTCCAGCATATGATAGGTAAAACCTGGAACATACTTTCTCAATCTTTTATAAGGCTGTTCTATTAGTTCCTCTATATTTAAAGGAGCATTACATTTCTGCTCACCTGTATATATTACCAGCGGAAATACCGGAGGCAGTTTATCTTTAACCTGCCCGGTAGCTATCAAATCTTCATAAAATAAAAGCATATAACTGAGAACTCTTAAAGCAATATATTTATCAGGACTGCTCTGAAACTCAATGAGAGCAAATAAATAAGCTGTCTCACCTTTCAAATCCAGTTTAAGTATTAAATCAGTCTCACGTTCCTTAAACGTATCTGATACATAAGAAGTCCCGAGCTTCTGTATTTTATCAAAATCCACATCCTTAACAAAATCTTCTTCTATAAAGCCTGTAAGTAAATCTTTTATTATTTTCGGATGGGAGAATAATAGTTTATAGGTTTTATCGTGATAATGGTGAATTTCTTCCATAAGAATATAATAGCATAAATAGAGTAATTATAAAATAGCCATTTCATAACAACAGCCATGAAGAGTGAATTTTTTTTAATAATTTACATAATATGTCCTGCTTATAAACGCCTGTTTCATGATATAATAAAATCAGGATAATTTACAATTGAACAGATAATAGTAAAAGAAGGAATAAGTATAATCTGCAGGGGCAAAGCATTCCGTGAGTATCTGGCAACAATTGCAGGGAATGCTTCGCATCTGCACAAGAGCATTAAATCCCTTCTATGGGGATTTATTGATAAAACAGGAAACATAATTATAGAAACAGAGATTAATCAGTTTGATTATATTTCATTTAATAAAGACCTCCGTGCAGGTTTTATCGGCCCTTATTTATGTTATGTCGATAAGACAGGAAAGATAATCTGGAAACAGGAGAAATAAGAGATAGCTGGAGACAATACATTTACCGGGGGAGGTGGAAAATTTATAAATCTTTAACAGTTCAGTAATTTTTGAATAAACCGGAGGCTTTTAACAGTTAAAAAAATTTTAGGCAAAATGATATAAATATAGGTAATTATGTAAGTATCCTCTTAATAAATCGTGGGAAAGACTAAAATATTGAATATTGATAAAGGAAAAATAAATTTTACCACGAATAACGAAGAGGAGTTCTTGAAATTAACAAATTATCTAAGAACACCAAATTTTCAACTGATGGCTAAAAAAGCCGAGTTAAAGTAAGGTAAATTCTTAGTACCGGAACAGGTAAAAGAGTATCCAAAAAACTATAAATAGTGAGTAGTGAATAGTGAGCTAAAACCCACTCACTACTCACCACTCACTACTCACTAAATAATTTATAAATGGTTACGAACTTACCTGTCTCGGTACTTAGATAAGTAACAGAACTTCCAGTGGAAGAGATACAGAAGTTAATTGATGAAAATTAAGGGTAATTCCCACTCACTATTCACTATTCACTACTTATAGATTTATATAAAATTATCTATAATGTCCACCATAACTGAATCTACCTGTCATAAAAAACACAATCAAACAATAGTCTATTATTAATATTTATGGTAAAATATAATTTCAAATGGCCAATACTCGCGTCACGCGTTACGCGTTACGCGTCACGTTTTAATAAGGAGGATCTATCATGAAAAAAATATCATCTATATTTCTGTTTCTGTTTCTTTTATCAGGATTTGCTCTGGCGGCAGACATTCCTGAAATGTTTCCCTTTCCTTCAGAATCTTATACCCTTCCGAACGGTATGGAAGTGGTTTTAATCAAATACGGTTCAGACGGCACAGTAATTGACATGTTAGTCGTTGATACAGGGAGCAGGTATGAAAAAAAACCTGATGAAATAGAATATACCCACCTGATGGAACATCTAATGTTCCGCGGGTCAAAAAATTATACAGTTGCCGATGTAAATAAAATATATACAAAATACGGTGTTTACGACCAGGGTTTTACGGCGAGTGATTTTACCTGTTATTACAGAATATTCCCGAAAGATGCCATGGAAGATCTTACAAAGATTATGGCAGACAGACTGGAAAACCTTTCTTTTACGGAAGATGAATATAAAGCTGAAACAGGAGCCGTACTGGGTGAATATCAGGGACATTATCAGACGCCCTGGAGCAGACTCCATCAGAAACTCTATCAGATAGCCTTTACCATTCATCCCTACAGAGATGTGCCTGAACATCTGGAAGTCCTGAAGAAAATGCCGGAAAATCTGGAAGCTGTGATGAATTTTTACCGTAATTACTATAAACCGAACAACTGCCGCCTTGTCATAACAGGTGATTTTGACACGGCCCATGTAAAAGAAATTATAGAAAAATATTACGGCCCCCTGAAGGCAAGTAATGTTAAACCTGACATAGAGCAGGAACCTCTTCAGACCGGGGAAATCACAGGTGAGGTAAAATATGATGGGGAAACGTCTCCTTATTTACTCATAGCCTATAAAATCCCGGGATATGACGTAAACAACGGAGAAATTCCCTCTATAGATCTCATAAAAGAACTGTATTTTACAGATAGTTCTCCCCTTTATAAACGGCTGGTATATGATGAAAAACTTGTTTATTATGTCTCTTTCCCTGGATATTATTTCTGCAAAGATCCGTCACTTTTTACTACAACTATGAAATTAAAGAAAGCAGAGGATATGGAGAAAGTCAAAGAAATCTTCTTTGAAGAAACAGATAAAATCCGAAAAAATCTCTGTACCAATGAAGAACTTGATAGAATAAGAGAAAAAAATCGTTATGATATACTTACAGGCATGGATTCTCTGGAAAAAACAGGATTTACTTTTACGAATTATTATTTCCTGTCCGGAGATCCTGACGGGGTGAATAAATATTTCAAACATTACTTCTCCATAACTCCTGAAGACATAAAAAATACGGCTGAAAAATACTTTATTGAAAAGAATCGAACCGTTGTAACACTTTACGGAAAGGAAGAACAGAAAAATGAAGAATAAATCCAGTTTGTTTGCTATAATTTTATCTCTTATATTGATGAATATAACCTGCTGTTATGCCGCAGATTTTCATAAAGAACCTCCTTATACTCTTATGACACTTGAAAATTCGGATATTGTCTATATAGTAATTTCTTTCAATACAGGCACTGTAAGAGATTCTAAAGGGAAAGAAGGGTTGAATTTTGTAACAACAACGTTGATAGAAGATAATATAAGAAAACTCCTCAACGAAAAATCTCTCACATCGGGAGCGGAATTTTACGGACAGACAGATAAAGAAATTACAACATTCTTCTTTAAAGTCCACAGGGATAAATTCGACGAAACATATCCGCTCTTTATAAGTGAAATCATATCGCCTGACATCAACAAAGATTCCTTTGAAAGAGCGATAGAACAGGCACAGAATGTCAGGGAATACCTTATAAATGACTGTGAAGAAATGTCTCTTCAGGGTCTGGAAATGTTCTTATACAGGGATCATCCCTATGGAACTGCTGACTCCGGCACACGTTCGTCTCTTAAAAATATTTCTATAGATGATGTAAAAGATTTTCATGCTGAATTTTACAGAAAAGAAAATTTCAGAGCCGCCATAGCTTCAAAAAACTGTAAAGAAATACTGGAGAAAGTAACAGGCGAACTGTCCCGGTTACCTGCCGGAAAACCTGAAGATTTAATTATAAAAAATCCTGAACACTTTAACAAAAAAGTATTAATCATAAAAAAAGATTCAGGCACCACTGCAATGGCCATGGGATTCCCCGTAGATTTTACCAGAAGTGATGACGATTATTATCCGTTACTGGTGGCAAATTCCCGTTTCGGTTTCCACCGTTACCTGCAGGGCTTTCTCTTTATACAGTTACGTTCCATAAGGGGATTTAACTACGGAAATTATTCCTATATCGAAAAATTCATAGAAGGCTCTCAGGATAAAATGCCTCGGACCAGAATAGCGAGACAGAGCCAGTATTTCTATATATGGATAAGAAATCTCTCAGATGAAAACGCCACTTTTGCAGCGAAATTTACAGTAATGAATCTTGATAAAATGATAAAAGAAGGTCTTGATAAAGAAACATTCGAGTTGAACAGGAATTTTATAAAGAATAATTCAAAGTTGTGGGCTTTCGACCCGTTCCAGAAAATTGGATTCGAAATGGATTCGGATTTCTATAAAACACCTTATTACATTGATTATATAGAGAAAAAGATGGATTCAATGAAGAATGAAGATATAACTGCTGCTTTACAGAAACACATGGATGTTAACAATATGAAATTTGTATTTGTAACATCTGATCCTGAAAAGATGAAAAAACGCCTTCTCGGAGAAATTTTATCGAACCCTGTTTATGAAACAAATCTTTCTGAAGAGGACAAACATGTTGATGAAGCAGTGTTACAATATGATCTCAAATTAAAGGCGGAAGAGATAGAGATTGTAGAAGCGGAAGAGTTGTTTAAATAAAATAAGTGAAAAGTGAAAGGGGTGAATAGAATGTATATAGAGTTTGAAACAAAACCTGAAAATGGCTTCATAAAAATACCTGATGAATATATTAAGATAACCTCAGAAAATTTAAAAGTTATATTGATATGTAATGAACAATCCGATGAAAATGACGATATAGAACAGTTTTTCGGCAAATATTCTGTTAATATGAATTCTTTTACATTTAACAGAGAGGAAGCAAATGCAAGATAGTATATTTTTAGATTCAAATATTTTATTATATGCAATAGGAAATGATAATTATAAAAAAAGTTTATCTATAGAACTTATCAAAAAAACACCTGTCATAACAGTTCAGGTGTTAAATGAAATATACTCTATACGGAAGATATGCACCATGGCCAGAATATAGAAAATATAGTAAAAATTATAAATCCTTTTTCACCGGAATCATAATTTTGTAATAAAAGGCAGTTTGAAAGCTGTCTGGAGTTGGGAAATCATCTTGTCTTCTTTTGTGCTCACATCTCCGTCTGCATAGGCTACGGTAAAGAGATCATTATATAAATCCGTGAGAAATTCCTCATCCAGTTCATATTTTTCTATATCTTCTTTTATGGCGTTAAGAGAAACATCTTCTATGGAACGGCAGTATTTCCTTACAGTTTTGCCGGACAGACAGTATCTGGCAAAAATATAATTATTGATTTTTTCCAGTTCCTCAAAATTTTCCCCGTCACTCCTTGCAAGCATAAGACATGATCTGACTATTACTCTTATTTTTGCAAGCAATTTACCTTTCTCTTCTTTAAATTTTTCAAGCCTTCCAAGTTCCTTATCTATAGATTCCATTACTTCAAGTTTGATCTGAACTTCATTATCGTTCACAGACAAAACCTCTTTTCTTAAAATTTATGTAAGAATCGTGACGCGTAACGCGTGACGCGTGACGGGTGATTTCGTAATGCGTGATGCGTAATGCGTGATGCGTCACGGGTATTTCACATCAAGGCGTTTAATAAAACGCCACTACTCACTCTTCACGACTCACCAATCACTTCATACAGCACTTCTTATACTTTTTCCCGCTACCGCAGGGGCACGGGTCATTACGGCCTGTCTTTTCTTCAGGATTTTTTTCAACCAACCCGTCATGGGCTATGGCTATAATCATATCATTATAAAAAGTCCTGTAATTTTTTTCGAATTCATCTTTATGTCCCTGAATATCATCTGTATATTTTGCAGTGGCCATATATTTTTTGCCTTTTTCAAGAAGGGAGAGCGCTTTTTCGTAGTTCTGTCTGTATGTGGCATATATATAAGCCAGTATATAATAAGATTCTACATATTCATGGTCTATTTCCATGGCCTGCCTGAGGTAATATTCCGCATCGTCAAATTGTTCTTTGTCTACATAAATATTTCCTAAAGATATATAATTATAGATGTCAGAAGGATCTGCTTCTATTTCTTCCAAAAATATATCTTCAAGCTCTTCCAGATCCAGATCATCGTGTTCATGGTCATGTTCTACAAATTTTATGGGACTCTTCTCCATAACTCTTTTCATTTCTTCGTCATTCTCACAACTGTTTATACCGAAAACCGTTAACATAATACTCATTTTGCCTTCATCGGTAACTTCAAAAGATGATAACTGTTTGCAATTAAGGCATGTAATTTCATCTTCTATATGAGGCACAGGCTCGTCATGACAGCATAGTTCCACTGTTATATGTTCCAATCTGTAAAAAGATTCATCACCGCAGTTTCCACACCTGAGTTCTACATCAAGATAGGGTTTAATGACTTCTTCGATTCTGCCTCCGAAGAAGGCTTCCGTATATTTACGTTTATCGTCATGTTTTTCATAATATTTCTTTTCCATTAAATCAAGGTCGGAATTCTTAATACCATATATCCTGTTAAGAAGCAGATACATATAATCAATAAAATCCTGTTCTTTACCGGTATATGGCAGAAGTTTCTCTATAAATTTATCATCGGGATAAACTATCATAATATTCAGAAGTCTTTCTTTATTACAGGGCCAGAATGAGAGAAAATGTTTGTTTATAAAATCAATGACAGTCTCTTCTTTCATGGTTTCAACAACAGAGAGAGCCAGAAACTGCCCGTCTTTATTCATATCTTCAATGTTTTCTTCTATGAAAGGAAGAGCCTGTTCTTTATATTTTATAAGTACTTCATAGGCGATATGCATGCCATTTGACATTTCCTTTACCAGAACAGGTAAAAATTCTTCGTAAAGAAGTCTTCCCATAATTTTTATTGCATTTATATGTCCGTAAGAGGACAGATTCATATTATCCTCAAGAAATTCTACAACCAGGCCTCTGTCCAGTCCATTCATAAAATCTACTATCTTATCTATATAAGGTAATTCGTCAACATCTATATCCGAAGCTATAAGGTCAAATACCTGTTCAATATTAAGGTTCTGAGGATTTACTTCTTTTGTTCTCATAGATGTGATAAAACATCCGAGTATAAAGGAATAAAACAGATATTCCTGTTCTCCTTCGATAAATCGTCCCGTAATGTCTTCATCGCCGAGTAACCTTATCAGTAACTCTCTGAGTTTTTCATTATCAATCTTTATGAGATTTTCCCTTAAAAAAGACCGGACATTTTTATATTCTTCATTTTTTAATTCTTCAATATATAAATCAAATTTTTCGAAAGGTGTATCATCTTTAAAAATCATTGAAATATCAACATATTTCTGCTCCGAATCCCCGTCCATATAATCGGTTATAAGTTCAAAATCCTCGCGGGATGAAACAAATAATTCGCACATTTCAGCCACTATATCGGTGTAATCCCTGTCCATTTCTTCAAATTTTATTAACAGACAGTTTTTCAGGAGACTATAGAAATCATGATATTCATATTTCAGAGCAGGTGCCGCTATTCTGGGAAATAAAAGTGTCTTTTCCACATCAGGTAATGAAGATTTTATATAAGAATCAATCAGTAATTCAGTTATTTTCTTCCCCCCCTGTTTGTCCAGAATATTAAGAGCCTTTAAAAGGCCTGAAAATCTGAGATTATCTGCATATATATCACTTTCTTTTTCCAGATATGAAGAAAAGAGTTTTACCGCTTTTTCCTTATCAAGAGAGGCAATGACAGGAGATGCGGCAGACATAACCAGTTCATCCATAGTTTCCCACTTATCCAGAATTTCATTAAGATTGGATGAAAAATTTTCCGCCGGCAGGCAGAGAAAAAAATCCCTTTTTAAGAGATCATTACATTTGTCTAAAATATACCTGATAATTTCAGGAGTAAAGGCTTTTTCTATTTCCATGCACAGACCGTTATTAATATCTTTCGCATATTTGAGTCTTTCCAGAGACCATTCCATAATCATACGGTCTTTCATATCCAGCTTTGATAAATCTATCATTTTTAATATTTCTCCTTTTTAATTAAAAAAATACATGTATCCTGTTTAAAAGGTATTATATCAAATAATTTACATAATATCCTCTTTAATAAAGATAATTTTCTTCCGAGTATATACTGATCCAGCATCCACTGTGATACAACGCTTACCTGGGCAAAAGATACGACTCTGAACTTATAAACATGGAGCATTTCTTCTATTGCTTTTTTAGTAAAATAAGATACATGTCCTGTTATCATACCATCTCCTGTAAGACCGCCGTATCGATTTTTTATAGAACATTCCACCCATACGGGCTGATACCCCAGAAGTAAAAGAAGAGAGCAGAGAAAACTGTCAAGTCTGGGGATGGTGAGTATTAAATAACCGTCATCATTTAAAAGCCTTCTTATTTCTTCCAGAAGAAATTCAGTATCCCTTATATGTTCAAGTACTTCGTTACAGCTTATAAGATCAAAGGAAGAGTCTTTAAAAGGTATTTTACAGTTCTGTTCAAGGTCAAATTTTATAGTTTTTATTCCTCTTTTCTGTGCTTCTCCCGGATCTACAAGATCTATTCCGAATGTTAAAGGGTTTCCTGTTTCTTTTGAAATAAGATGTGTCAGAAATCCGTCTCTGCATCCTATGTCCAGATATGTTTTCCTCTCTTTTAAAGTATGTGCCGCTTTAAGTATTTCTTTTAACCTTCTGTCAAGTAAAAGATTATTACCATCCTGATAATATCCTTTTCCTGTTTCCATGAGAGGATTCCATCTGATAGTTTTTAGAATTTCTTTATTGTCCATATTTTTTAATCGTAATGCGTCACGCGTCACGCGTTACGCGTTACGCGTTACGCGTCACGATTCTCATATAAATTCAGGAATGAAAATTATTAATAGTCTCTTTCCTCGCGTCACGCGTTACGCGTTACGCGTCACGATTTAATATATTTGAGACAGTTATTTAATTGTCATTCCTTAATAGCTTCCATTCACCGTGAAAACATATCTCTCAGAGCCTCTTCCAGTGTTTTATGTTTGAATTCATAACCGGACGAATTTAATTTCACCGGCACAACCCTTGCCCCTGATAAAAGCAATTCATCTGCCATTTCTCCGAACATAAGACGAAGGGCAAAAGAAGGAACAGGAAAAAATGTCGGTCTTTTAAGGACTTTACTTAAAATTTTTGTAAATCTTCTGTTTGTAACAGGATCAGGAGAAACTATATTCACAGGGCCTGATAAATTCTCATGACGGAGAATATGTAAGATTGCTCCAAGGACATCATCAAGAGAAATACAGCTCATATACTGTTCTCCGCTGCCCAGTACACCTCCCAGGCCCAGGCTAAAGGGAAGATGCATCTTTTTCAATGCTCCCCCGGAAGGAGTCAGTATCATACCGAAACGAAGATTTACCCTTCTTATGTTCTCTGCCGCTTCCGTTGCTTTTTCCCAGTCATAACATATACCGGCAAGAAATCCTGTACCGGCAGAACTGTCTTCAGAAAGTATTTCGCTGCCCCTGTTCCCGTAATATCCTGTAGCGGAAGCACACATGATAAGTTTTGGAGGCGAAGAAAGTTCTGACAGGGTTTTACATAAAAATTCCGTTCCTCTTACACGACTGTAACGGATCTTTGCTTTTTTTTCCGTAGTCCATCTTCCCTCTGCTATAGATTCACCTGCAAGATGTATTACACAATCAAAACCTTCAAGCCTGACTTTTTCTATCTCTTTTTTCTCAGGATTCCAGTAAATTGCATGTTCTCTAGCCTTTGAACGGACAAGACATGTGACTCTATGGCCGCCTTTAATAAGTAAAGGGGTTAGACGGGAACCTACAAGACCTGTAGAGCCGCTTACAAGTATGTTCATAAAAAACACCCCGTGATGATTATAGCAATTTATAAAGGTTTTCACAAGCTATGAGAGGGTTATTAGATAAGATTATAGTTAGTTTCATAACTATCCATAAATAATGACCTCGTAATGCGTAAAGTGTAATGCGTGAGGGGCAGGGATTAAACCCGTCACGCGTTACGCGTTACGCGTCACGATAACTTAAATTCTAATAAGTTATGAAATACACTATATTCATCAGATCAGATCTTGACTATTGAAAATTTTATATTATTATAAATTAAGAGATAAAATTTTTAAAAAGGAGATAACATAATGTACCAAAAAAAATTATATTTATGCTCATTAATTTTACTGCTTGCCGTTTATTTCTCAGATAAATGCTTCGGAGACGGGAATAATTTACTCGATCTTACCAGAACCTATCCGGAAGAACAGAAAAGCAGTAGCTATTTACTCTACATAAATGAAAGACCTCTGAAAGTGCCTTATATAGCTGTTAAAAATCAGCTTGACGATACGGTAGTTTATTATTTCCCGGGCAAACTCCTTGTAACAGCACTGGGAGTGGAATGGAAATATGACAGCGGAAAAAACAGTTTAATCCTCAAAAAAAAGGATTTTCCAAAATCCTGGATGGCTATCGGACTTGATGTAAAAACAGGCGAAAAAATAGTCTATTTACCCTTCAGAGAAGTACTTTCTTTTCTTAAATTACCTGTAAGAGTACAGGAAAGTGCCACAGGCATATCATGCCATACAAGAACAGACGGATTTATCCCATCTTTTCAGCAGCTTACTCCAACACCGACACCGGAAGGGAACAATCGCAATTACGCTCAGCCTGCACGAACAAATACTCCGTATATGACTGCTACACCTCAAACAGGCGGTAAATCAGGTCAGCAGGAAATAAGGGATAAACTGGATAATGTAGTCAAACCCAACACTATTCCCAATTCACATTCACTACCTACCCCTGTAAGATAATACGATTTAAGAAAAGGCATATTATAAATGACAGAAAATATTTCTCCTTTAGAGAAAACTTTTGTTCTGGGAAATAATGAGCATGACAGAACCGAACTGTTACTTCCTTCAATGGCAGATAAGGAAACAACTCTGACTCTTACGGAAAAAACTTCCGCAGAAATAAGAGAAGAAGAAAAACAACTGTCATCAGAATGGAAGGCAGGAGATATTATTGCAGGTCTTTATCAGGTAATGTCCGTTCTGGGAGAAGGTGCTTTCGGAACAGTTTACAAAGTCCGCCATCGCGGATGGAACAGAATCCTTGCGGTGAAATCAATGCATCCCCATCTCACAGGGGATGAAGAACAGAGAAAAATCTTTCTTGATGAATGCCAGGGATGGGTAAATATGGGACTTCATCCGAATGTTGTAAGTGCTTTTTATGTACGTGACATAGGAAATATTCCCAGGATTTTTATTGAATATATAGAGGGAGGAAGCCTTGCTGAAAGCCTTAAATCAGGGAAGATAAAAGACCTTTTTCATATAATAGATCTTGCCATTCAGTGTCTTGACGGTCTGTCTTTTGCCCACAGAAAAGGACTTATACACAGAGACATAAAACCTCTTAACTGTCTTCTCACGGGAGATGGTACATTAAAGATTACTGATTTCGGTATAGCAACAGGTCTCAGGGATCTGCTTTCTGAAGAAAAAAAGAGCGAGAAGGAAGATGTTAAAGCTATCGGCACGCCTGCCTATATGCCTCCGGAACAATGGTCGCCTCAACATGGAGCAACAGGTCCATGGAGTGATATTTATTCTTTTGGAATAATGCTTTATGAAATGTGCTGCAAAAAAAGACCTTTTGATGACGGATGCGAACCGGTTCTTGTGCTCAGGGCAAAACATCTTACAGTGGAAGTGCCTCCGCCGAAAGAGCTTAACAGAGATATTCCAGACAGTCTGTCCGGTCTTATCCTGAAATGCCTTAAAAAAAATCCGGCAGAAAGATTTCAGACAGTTCAGGAATGCAGAATAAAACTGGCAGAAATATATGAAGAAATAACCGGGAAAACCTGTACCAGAAGAGTACCGGAAGAGATAGACCTTCTTGCTGACAGCCTCAATAATAGAGCCGTGTCCTTTATGGATCTGGGTTTAAAAAAAGAAGCCCTTAAAAACTGGGATGAAGCATTAAAAATCGATGCCTCTCATATTCAGTCAACCTACAACAGAGGCCTGGTAAAATGGCGTTCCGGCGAGATTGACGACTTGGAACTTGTTGAAAGCCTGGGCCACTGCGAGAAAACATGGGAAACATATTATCTGACGGCTCTTGTCCATATGGAAAGAGATGATCCGAAAAAAGCAGAAGAAGTTCTGAATAAAATCCCCGTGCCATACAGAAATAATCAGGAAGTATTAAAATTACTTGAAAAAATCCGGGATATAGAGAAAAAAAGCACATACCTTATAAACTCATATAAAGACACTTATATATCCTCTATGGTTTTCTCTAAAGATGAAAAAAGAATTTTTGCCGCATCAGGACAATTATTTCATACCAACTTTTCAGGTCTCTATGATTGTGATACAAATAAATGGTCAAAAGTTGTAAAGTTTAACAAAGGGAATCTTAAAGGCGTATCAATAACAGACGATTCGTTACTTGGCTCAGTCGGTTTTGAAGGAGGAGAAATTCAGGTAATAGATTTAAGTACGGGAAAAATCTTAAAAACTATTAATGATCCTTCCGGCAACGTGACCGCCTGTGCAATCAGCCCCGACGGAAGATGGGTAGGTTCCTGCGGTTTTGATTGTAAAGGGAGAATCTTTGATATTTCTTCGGGAGAAATAGTAAAAACCCTTGAAGGGCACAGTAAATGGTGCAGTGCCATAACATTTATGCCTGATAGAAAACATATACTTTCTGCCGCTGAAGACGGATATATGCTTCAGTGGGACGTAAAAACAGGGGAAAAAACAAGAATTATGCATCATGAACATGCCATAAAATGTATGGCAGTAAGTTATGACGGCACTAAAGGTATAACTGCCAGTATGGAAATGAAATTATGGTATTTTAAAGAACTCTCTCCTGCTAAAATCGCCGGTAAAAACAGGGATTTCGTAAAAACAGTAAGTTTGAATAAAGATGGTACCCTTGCCCTGTCCGGAGGATGTGACAGGACTGTTAAATTATGGGATACAAAAAGAGGGAAATGCCTGAGAAGTTTTAACAGACAGGAAAGAGACATAAAATCAGTCCTTCTGAGTAAAGACGGGAAGAAGGCTCTATGGTCAGATGAAAGCGGAAGAGTAGATGTATGGCACATTGAACATGACAATTTTTTTAATTCTGCCGGTTTTGTCCTTTCACGGATAAAATCGACAGGAGATATCAGTAAAGAACAATTACGTTTCAATCAATTAATTGAACATGCCGGTGAAGCTATCTCCTTATCATCATGGAATAACGCAATCAATCAGTTGAAAGAAGCCATGACAATTCCCGGCTATGAACGAGCAAAGGAAGCACTTGATCTATGGCAGAAACTTTATTCACCGTGCAGAAAAATAGCTATTAAAGAAATATTGCCTGAGAAGACTCTCATTCAGCATGAAAGCGACATTACCGCCATAGAAGTGTCACATGATGGAAACTATCTTTTTTCTTCTTCGGAAGACGGAACTATACTGATGAAAAACCTTTCCGATAGCCTTGAAGCTTTTCCGATTTTCTTGAACATGATTACCATGCACTCAGGTTTTGCTTCCGTAAAATATATGAGCGATATTGAAAAAGAATATGGAAGAGGGAAAGAAATTGCAAGAAAATCGACAGAACTTTCTACAGGTGCACTGCTTTCGGTAGGACGCAGGATAATTTCTTCCCATAATGATAAACAGATAAGAATCTGGGACAGTTCTGCTACAGGCAAAATACTGAGAAAATTTTCTCCTCATAAAAACGGCATTTATTCTATGGATGCAGATTCTCATGGCACACTTCTCATTACTTCGGGAACTCTTTTTGATAAAACCGCTAAATTATGGGATTTAGAAAGCGGCCATTGTATAAGAGAATTTCATCATGACGGAGATATGATTGTTTCCCTGAGCTATGACGGAGAAAAAGCAATTACCTTAAGCCTAAAGGAGCAATCCGTAAAAATATGGGATGTATTAACAGGAAAATGCAGAAATACAATTAAAGTAGCGATAAAGGAAGAAAAATACGGACAAAAAACAGGGTTTATAAGCAAAGATTTCAAATGGGCTCTGACGTCGGGGTATTCTAAAATAATAACGTTATGGAATCTTAAATCAGGTAAATGTACACGTACAATTACAGAGCATAAAGATGAAATTCTGGCACTCTCAATGTCCTGTGACGGTAAGGTCATTATTTCGGCATGTAAGAACAATATATATTTCCATGATAGTATTACAGGCCTGTGTATTAAAACATTACCATCGCCGGAAGAACAAATTACAGGTATGACATTGAGCCGTGACGGAGGCACTTTTTTTACTGTTCATAAAGGAAGAAAGATAAAAATATGGAGAATAATCTGGGAACTTGAAGAACCGGAAGAGATTGAGCCTGATGATAATGTATACTTACATCTGAATTCATTTGTAAACAACCATACGGTACATACTTTTAATCTTCCGGCAGAGAAAAAACCGTCTCCAGATGAAATAAAAAAAAGACTGACCGGAACGGGAGAGACTTTATGGAATGAAGGGGATATTCAAAGTCTCATAAAAACGCTGGGGAATGCAGGTTATAAAGGTATTTCTCAGGAAAAGCTCAAAAGAAAACTTGAAGAAATAAAGAAAACATATATAAAAAACAGATCCGAATATATGCGTTTAACAGAAGAAGGAAAGAGATATATAAGCCTGGGGAACTGGCAGGAAGCTATTGAGACGTTAAGAAAAGCACTGAACCTGCCCGGATACGAAGAAGGAGAAGAAGCGCTGGAACTCTGGCAGAGCCTTTACGGTAAAAGCAGAAAAATCGCTGTAAGAAATGTTAAACTCATAAGTACCATTGATGCCCATAAAGGCGGAGTCAATACGGTTTCCATGAATAAAAATTACGGATATATATTATCAGGAGGCCACGACGGCCTGGTAAGGAAATGGTATTTTACATCGGAACAAACGGCGGCGCCAATGGGGGAAAAGGAAGGAACAAAAAGCCCTGTTCTGTCTGTCACATCCGGTAACAGGGTCATCCTTTCAGGCCATGAAGACGGTAAAGCAATACTATGGGGAAACGGTATAATAGAGACTCTGAAAAAAATTCTGGAAGGTCATACAGGTAAAGTGACTTCCGTATATATGAGCAGTGATGAAAAATTTGTTCTTACAGGAAGCAGTGACGGAACATTAAAACTCTGGGAACCTGTGAAAGGATACTGTCTGAAAACCTTCAGAGGTCATAAGGGAGAAGTAAATTCAGTCGCTTTAAGTAATGACTCTCAGATTGCTGTTTCATGCAGCAGTGACAGAACAGTAAAAATCTGGAATGTGATAACAGGAAAATGTATTAAAACCCTGGAAGGCCACAGCAATCCTGTTATCTGTATGAGTATTGGAGGAAACTCCAGATATATTCTTTCGGGAGATATGAAACAGTTAAGACTGTGGGATACAGGTACAGGTGAATGTCTGACAGAAATGGAAGTAAAAAATCTCAGATCCGTCTTTTTAACATATGACTGTCTGTGGGCATTTACCGCACCTGGCAGCAGGGAAGGCTCTTTCGATATATGGAATCTCACAGAAGGTAAATGTATCAGTAATGTTCAGGCTCATGAAGATGAAATAACCTCTATAAGTGCAAGTACGGACAGCCTACATATTATCACGGGAGGAAGAGACGGTAAGATAAAACTATGGAAAGGGGAATGGGATCTTTTATCTTTCTCTCATGATTATAAAGATGAAAGGTCTGTGCCTTATATAGAAGACTTTATTAACTGTCATATTCCCTATTACATGGAATTTCCCGAAGACAGAAAGCCCTCAGGAATAGAAATAAGAGGAGCTATCATGAGAAAAGGTAAACCTGAATGGAAAGAATGGGAACTGAATAGCCTCATGTCATGTCTTTACGATGCCGGTACAGGATGGATGGGAAGTTCAACAGTAAAAGAATTGCTCGACCAGGTTATGTTTGAACGGATGAAATCAAAGCAATTTATAAAACTTCCTGATAATGTCACAAAGAGTCTGGAGACAGTAAAAGGCCATGTAAAAAGAATTGCCAAAAATATATTTTTTTCAAGATATGAGTGACCAGGGAACAGTGAGCAGTTACCAGTATTTATGTAAAATTATTATTTTCACTTTTCACTACTCACTTTTCACT
>CAYSLJ010000090.1:19071-21962 GCA_964431735.1 uncultured Synergistia bacterium
TTCACTTTTCACTACTCACTTTTCACTTTTCACGACTCACGCGTCACGCATCACGCGTCACGCGTCACGTAAATCACGTCATTTATCCCAACCCCCACATTATCTTATGTCCTCCGTCCGTATGTTCCAGACATATTTCAACGACAGGGCCTCCGTGTTCAGGGGGACAGCTTCCTTTTCCTCTGAGAGGCATAAATGGCCATGATGAAGGTGAAGGCATTATAACAGATATATCCTTTTTCTGAAGTTTTTTACCATCCAGACAGGCTTCTTTAAATGTTTCTCCCTCTTTCAGATGAAGTCTTACAATCCAGCTTTTAGAACTGCCGGCACCTCTGAATTTTCCACATGGTTTATCTATTTCCAGGAATATCTGTTTTCCGTCTCTTAACAGAGAAATATCTGTTTTCCTGTAACCTCCATGTTCATATTCCAGAGTCATGCCGTCATCTTCATAGAGAGAGCGAATAATTTTTCCATCACCCGGAAATATTTCAAGAGTGACAGGATCCCAAGGTTTCTGCCATGAATAATCCATTTCAGGAGCAAGTGTTATGACAGAAGGCCTTCTTGCAAACACAGGGGTTTTATATAAAGGACAGACCTGGGAAATTACTGCAGGCCCTTTATATGAAATTCCTGTCCAGAGGTCTTCCCATTCTCCCGGAGGAATCCACATGTCTTGTATATCCTTTTTCGCAGACGGTGTAATCCAGTCAAGCCTTATTATCCAGAAACCTTTACCGTTATAAAATTCCAGTTTTATCGGCATATTCCCCTGCAAAAGTTCTATTTCTGCACTATCATAAGTCTGATGATGTTCTGTCCAGTTATCTATGAGCAGTTTGTCACCTATCCGGAGTCTTACTCCGTCACTGCTCAGGGTTCTGAAGGTATAGGTTCCCGGTTCTTCTATAAAAATTTCTCCTGTCCATCTTACACTGAATGTTTCTCCTCTCACAGGAAAAGACTCGAAAGAACATGGAGGGAAAGAAATTTCCCTGTCCTGACGAATAACATCAGGTTCACCATGGAAGTCTGAATTATTAAAATATTCACCTTTCAGCCCCGGTTCACCGTCATATTGCAAAAACTTTCCATCTATTCTCTTATAGCCCGATTGAGTAAAGACAGGACATACAAGCAGATCGTCTCCGAGCAGATATTCCAGATATTTTTCATCACATTCGGGCCATTCGAAAGAAAGAGACCTGAGTAAAGGCAATCCTTCATCAAAAGTTCTTCTTGCTGCGGAATATATGACAGGGAGAAGTCTGTATCTGAGTTTTATATATTCTGTAACAATCTCTTTCGTCTCTTCTGAATAAAGCCAGGGATAACGTTTTGCTCCTACTGTGCCATGGACTCTTGCCGTGGGAGAAAGACATCCGTAATGCAAAAACCTTGTATAAAGTTCATCATCAGGATCTCCTACATGGCCTCCCAGATCCTGACCTACATAGGGCATACACTGATGGCTGAACCAGAGGGTTTCTCTTATGCCATTACGGAGATCATCCCACGAACTGTGTATGTCGCCTGTCCACCACAGGGGATATCTGTGAGAAGCAGGATGGTCTGACCACATACTCAAAAGAACTGTTCTCATACCGGGACAAAAATGGCTTATTATAACGGAATAAAGATACTGCCCCCATACTTCTTTACCTGTCCCGTAAGGCCCTTCTATAAATTCATGCCAGTTTTTATCATACCACCATGTATCAAGACCCATGGAAAGCATGGCTGTAAGATTTTCATAACGATATTTCAGTTGGGCCGGTTCAACAGGTTTCATTCCTCTTGAAGAAGGATGATCATTCATTATTATTTTTACATTACAGGTATGGGCCTGCCGAAAAAAAGATTTCATATCAGGAAAATATTTTTTCTCTATGTCATATCCTGAAGAACCTCCCACACGCCAGTCCGTATCTACGACAAAAACATCGAGAGGTATCCCTTCTTTCCTGTATCTTTCTATAGTTGCAATCGCTTCCGTATCAGTATAGGGATGATAGAGACTGTTCCAGAAGCCAAAAGCCCATAAAGGAGGTAATGGCACGGAACCGGTAAGTTTTAAAAATTCTTTTCTCAGTAATGACAGGTCTTTATTGTAAATGAATATATAAATATCATGACAATCATTACAGTAAAGCCAGCCGCTGGATTTATCTTCATCGGACAGGGGCGGAAGAGCTCCCCACGGGGGAGGAACTATTCGAGGGTTATCGGGTAAAACATAAATATCTTCACCAGTTACGGGAAGAGGTTTTACAGAACAATTTTCTTCGGAACCGTTCCATAAAAGTTTTTGTCTCATGTAAACCTTTACATCTCTGATAGATTTCGCTTCTTTTTCTACAAGAACCATATAGCCATCAGTTTTTATCTCGCAAAAATTATCTTTATAATTAATTTTATATGTTACAGGAGACCGGTCTCTGTTTATAACAAGAAAGGTAGGCCTGTCTTCAAACCCTTGGGAACCCTTTTCTTCTATTCTCAAAAGACTGGAAGAAAGTAAAGAAATTCTTATAGAGCCGATAATTATATGTGATTTTTTTGTTTCTATCTGCCATTTTGTCATAAAGTAGTCCTCCTTAAATTACTGTGGTGATATATTTGCTCTCGTGACGCGTAACGCGTGACGCGTGACGGTAGGAAAGACCTTTATTACGTGCTTATGCCCTGGTCAGTAATAAATGAATGATGAATAATATCCTGTTATTTTCACTCCAATTAAAATACACTATAAATTCCTTTTTCCCGGTCACTTTCCTGTAAAAAATTTTTCAAAAAAATCCTGCTCTTGCTTTTATTTTCTGTGGGATTTATAATAATTTACAGGTAATCCTTAAGTCACCTGCTACATGTAACAAAACCTTTAC
>CAYSLJ010000090.1:22062-30517 GCA_964431735.1 uncultured Synergistia bacterium
ATAATAATTTACAGGTAATCCTTAAGTCACCTGCTACATGTAACAAAACCTTTACATTCTAAAAGGCAGACAATTTCTATGAATAATTTTTTTAGTGAAGAAAATTACAGAAAATTTTTCAACAATGCACCTGATGCCATTATAATATTAGACACAGGTACAAAAAAGATTTTAGACATAAATTCTGCAGCATCTGATATGTACGGTTATACAGTGGAAGAAATACTGAAGCTCAAGATAACAGATCTGTCTGCAGAGCCGGAAAAAACTATTGAAGCTATAAACAAAGGTGTAAATCATATACCGGTCAGGTATCACAGGAAAAAAGACGGTATGATTTTTCCTGTAGAAATAACCATAAGTTTTATTGATGAAGATGACAGACAGTTACATATGTCTTTTGTCAGGGATATAACGGAACGAAAGAAAAACGAAGAAAAACTGGCAGATTTACTCGAATTAAATCAAAAATTAATAGACTCTTCTTCTATAGGCATAATTGCCTATAATGCCACATCAGGCAGATGTATCCTTGCAAACAGAGCAGCAGCCGAAATAGTTAGATGTACAGTAGAAGATTTACTGGATCAAAATTTTCTCCACATAGAATCATGGAAGAAATATAATATCTTAGAACTGGCTGAAGATACAATATCAGAACAAAAAGAACATCATACGGAAATTTATATGATTACTGATTTCGGCAGAGAATTATATTTAGAAATCAGATTTACTCCCTTTATCAGCAGAGGGGAACCTCACCTGCTGATAGTATTTTCAGATATTACAGAAAAAAAACATATAGAAGAGAAAGTAAAAGAAAGTGAAAGAAATTTAAGGAAAGTGATAGAAGCGTCTCCAGTAGCTATGGCAATAACAGATTTAAACGGAGATAATCCTCAAAGAAATAAGAAATTTATAGAAACCTTCGGCTATACGGAAGAAGAATGCAAGACAATAGAAGAATGGTTTATCAAAGCTTATCCTGACATAACATACAGAGAAAGAGTGAAAAAGAAATGGTATCAAGCTATTCAAAAAGTACATGAAACAGGAAAAGCAATGGAGCCTCAAATATGGAAGGTAACATGTAAAGACGGAACTATTAAAGATATTGAATTTCTGTGTATGATAGCAGGTAATAAAAATATTTTTATTTTACATGATATTACGGCATATAAAAACATAGAAAAAATCTTAAAAAAAGCAAGAGATAATGCGGAATCAGCCAGCAGGGTAAAAAGCGAATTCCTTTCATGTATGAGCCATGAACTGCGTACACCTCTGAATGCCATTCTGGGTTATACAGATATATTTCTAAATGATGAGAATTTAACGGAAGAACAGAAAAGAGGTATGAAAACTATAAAGAAAAGCGGAACTCATTTACTGGCCTTAATAAATGACATACTGAACGTGGCAAAAATGGAAGAAAAAAAACCTGACATAGAAAGAAAACCCTTTAATTTACATAATCTGTTACATTCTATTGAAGATATGACAGAAATCAAAGTGAGAGAAAAAAATCTGAAATTTTTATTTGAATATGACAGAAACATGCCTGTTTTTGTATTAGGAGATGAGAAAAAAATCAGGCACATACTGACCAGTCTCCTGAGTAATTCCATAAAATTCACGACCCATGGAACGGTAAAATTAAAGATAAAAAAACAGGATACAAAAATACTCTTTCTTGTTGAAGATACAGGTTCAGGTATACCGCATAACAGACTGGAAGATATATTCTCTCCTTTCAGACAACTATCGGATGAACTGCACAAGAGTGACGGTGCGGGACTGGGTTTGACTATAAGCAGAATTTTCGTAAGACTTATGGGCGGAGAATTATATGTTGACAGTATGTACGGCAAAGGAAGCAGGTTCTGGTTTGAAATAGAATTACCGGAAATATTAAGCGATGAAAAAAATAATATTCAGCGAGACCTGAATGATACCACATCCATAGAAGAGACAGAAGTCATTCCTCCGTTAGAAATAATTGAATCATTATATAATTATGCAGATGAAGGAGATATAAAGTCATTAAACATAGAACTTGATAATATAAGGAACATTGATGAAAAATATGAAAATTTCTGCAATAAACTCAATATATTACTCGACAATTTTGAAATAGATAGATTAACAGAATTACTAAAACATTATACGGTGTCATCATGAACAAAAATATTCTCATAGCAGACGACAGTAAAACTATATTAAATATATATAAAATCATACTCAGAGGCGATGAAGAGGAAGGTTTTAATATACAGACTTTCCTGGAAGGAAAATCTCTTCTGAACTATTTCAAAAAAGAATATGAATCAGGTAACAGAATACCACTCTGTATCCTTGACATAGACATGCCTGTTTTGGACGGTCTTACTGCAGCGAGAGAATTAAGAAATATTGACGGTAAAGTTATTATAATTATCGTTACTGCTATGGATACTTTTTCACTCAAGGATATAAAAGAAAATCTTCATGATAATATTTATTATATAAGAAAACCTTTTAACAACAAGGAACTTCTCTGTCTTATAACATCTCTTGTAACAGGATGGAATCATGTTGAAAAACTGAATAAAAGAGAAGGGGCTCTTATAGAAAAGACAGAAGAGATAGAGAGATTTTTTACTATTTCTCTTGATCTCCTGTGTATTGCCGATATGGATGGCTATTTTCACAGACTAAATAAAAGCTGGGAAAAAACTCTCGGATACACCATTGAAGAGCTTCATGGTAAAAAGTTTCTGGATTTTGTTCATCCCGAAGATATGGAAAAAACTATTTCAGCTATAAAAGAGCTGACTTCAGGTCAGGAAGTTTTAAATTTCACAAACAGATATATCTGTAAAGACGGCTCGTACCGGTGGATTGAATGGCGTTCAATTCCATACAAGAAAAAATTTATATATGCAGCTGCCAGGGATATTACAGAAAGAAAAAAAGCTGAAGAAGAACTTAAGGCAGCAAAAGAATCTGCTGAAATAGCAAACAGAGCAAAGAGCCGCTTTCTGGCCAGTATGAGCCATGAAATAAGAACTCCTATGAACGGCATAATAGGTATGGCTGAACTGGCTCTTACAACATCTCTTACGGAACGTCAGGGAAATTATCTGGAAAACATTAAATACTCTGCCTATTCACTCCTCCATATTATCAATGATATTCTCGATTTTTCAAAAATCGAAGCGGGAAAGCTTGAAATTATCAATGAATTATTTGACATCTATGAACTGCTGGACAAAGTAATCAATATTATCGTAACAAAATGTGAAGAAAAAAACATTGAGCTTCTCTATAAAATCGACTGTAATGTCCCGGCTATGCTGTTCGGTGATGAAGGGCGTATCAGGCAGATACTGATTAATCTCCTGGGTAATGCAGTTAAATTTACAGAAGAAGGAGAAATACTTGTTACTGTAAAAAAATCTGACATATCAGAAAGTAACAAAATCAATTTAATTATATCGGTAAAGGATACAGGAATCGGTATAGAGCCTGAAAAACAGAACATTATATTTGAGAGTTTTACTCAGGCAGATAATTCCAGACGTCTCGAAGGAACAGGTCTCGGACTTACTATATCAAAAAATTTAGTTCATATAATGGGAGGAAATATTTCTGTAACGAGTGAGCCAGGGAAAGGAAGTATCTTTACTGTTGAAATACCTCTGAAAGTGGCAGAAAAACAGCCAGAAAAAATATTTGAAGGAATACCCGTAAAAAGAGTTCTCATAATTGATGATAATGAAACAAACCTTATGATTATGAAGGATATTCTTTCAGGCTGGAATATTGAATCAGAAAGAGCTTCAAGTGGCATAGAAGGGTTATATAAAATTAAATCTTCCATAAAATCGGGAAATCTGTTTGATACAATTATAGTAGATATGATTATGCCATTTATGGACGGTTTTACTGTAATCAACCATATAAAAAAAGAAAGAAAAATTCAGCATGAACCTGTTATATTGATGTTACCTTCTTCTTTTCATGGGAAAGAGAAGCTTGAAGAGTCAGGTAATAATTTATACCTGATAAAACCCGTTAACATGGAAAAGTTTTATGAAGTGCTTGTAAAGGCATACTCTTTGCAGAACATAGAAAATAAAAAAGAGGATACTATGGCACAGGAAGAAACATATAAAGGCAATATTTTAGTTGCCGAAGATAACAGTATTAATATGATGATTATCAGTGAAATCATATCAAAAACAGGTTTTACTGTTACTGAAGCTAAAAATGGCAGAGAAGCTCTGGAAAAATATAAAAAAAATGAATATAACCTCATATTCATGGATATCCATATGCCTGAAATGGATGGCTTTGAAGCAACAGAAAAAATAAGAATATTTGAAGCAGGAAAGAAACATACACCTGTTATCGCTCTTACAGCAGATGCAATGAAAGGTGACAGAGAAAAATGCATTGAAGCAGGTATGGATGATTATATATCAAAGCCCTACAATCAGACAAAAATTATAAATACAATAAAAAAATTTTTACAGGATATAATCTCCTGTGATATAAAAAACTATAATCACAGGAGCATATGTATATTCAATAAAGACATATTACTTGAAAGATTAAGTAATAATACTGGCCTCTATCGTAAAATTATCCTTCAAACTTTACAGCAACTGCCGGAGAATATAGTTGCTCTAAAAAAAGAAATTAAAAACTGTAATTTTAAAGAAATATTTTATCATTCTCATACAATAAAAGGTATCTGTTCCAATATTGAAGCAGGGAAATTAACAGATATTGCAGAAAAGATAGAAACAGAATCAATGAAAAATGGTTCTATAGAAAAGATAGAACATTTGATAATATCACTTGAAAAAGGTTTTGAGGAGTTAAAGGATGAAATAAGAAAAACAGGAGATATAGAAGAAGAAATAACTGTAAAGAATGAAGAGAATACAGGTATTCCACCTCAGGAAGTCATAAAAAGATTGTATTCTTTTGCCGAAGGTGGAGACTGGAAAGGTCTGAAAGAAGAATTAAATAGAATTAAAGAATACACTCTATTTTATAATTCCGTAAAAGAACTGGTCGATAGTTTTGAAATAAACAGGCTTATAGAAAAACTGAAAACTTATATATTTATATGAGAATCGTAAAGGGTGAAGATAGGAATACGTTCTCATTATTCGTTGTGACCACCCGGTCATGGTTGTTAGGGACTGTAAGAAAATAACCCTGGCAAATTGTTAGAACGGTTATCATCCTCGCGTCACGCGTTACGCGTCACGATACAAACTGTAATATGATGTAGTTATTTCCTGACAACTCCTTAGTGAGTTAAGCATAAATAATACATATATACTCATATCAGTAAACTCAGAAGAAGGTAAATAAATATGAACGATAATATTATTTCAAAGTCGAAAATTCTCATAGTAGACGATCAACCTGCAAATTTAAGCATACTCTTTGACTATCTGGATAAACATAAAGGAAGGATATTTCTTGCTCAGAACGGTCAGAAAGCTCTGGAACTGGCAGTAAGTAAAGAACCGGATATTATTGTTCTGGATATTATGATGCCAGGTATGGACGGCTATGAAGTGTGTAAAAAACTGAAAAGTCAGGAAAATACCGGAGAAATTCCTGTAATATTTATGAGTGCTCTTACTGAGACAGAACATATTATAAAAGGATTTGAAGCAGGAGGAGTGGATTACATCATAAAACCGGTCCAGTACAGGGAAGCTATAGCACGTATTTCTACACATTTAAAAATCCGCTCTATGGAAAGAGAAAGAAGGCAGATGGACTTGAGGCTCAAATCTGCAGAAAAATTTGAAAGCCTTGGCGTTATGGCAGGAGGGGTAGCACATAACTTTAATAACATGCTATCAAAGGCTTTAGGCTATGCAGAATTAACCCTTATGACACTGCCGGAGGATAGACAGGAAAAAAAGAATATCAAAAAAATTATAGAAGCCATACACAGGGCATCAGATATGACAAAGGAAATGATCACATATACAGGCTCTAATATATTTACACTGTCAATGGAGCATGTTAACCTGTCCAGAATAGTAAAGGAAATACAGGAATTAATTGATAGTATCGTTTCTAAAAAACATAGAGTAATATATGAGTTATATGAACATATACCTTTTATTCACGGAGATGTAAGCCAGATAAGCAAATTAATAAAAAATCTTATTACCAATGCATCTGAAGCCATAGGAGATAATGAAGGCACTATCACCGTTAAAACGGGTATAATAGAATGTACCAAAGAATATCTGTCTTCTATAAATACATTGTACGATGGAGATGAAGGTCTTTATATATACCTTCATATAAAAGATACTGGATGCGGTATCGGAGAAGACATAAGAGATAAAATTTTCGAACCTTTTTTTACTACAAAATTTCTTGGCAGAGGGCTTGGACTCTCTGTGGTACAGGGTATAGTAAGAATTCATCATGGTTTAATCAAAGTGAATACAGGGGAACATACGCTTATAGAGATATTATTTCCCGCGGTAACAACTTAATTAATCCGGGAGGGGAAAAATGAGTGAAATTATAAAAGGTGCAAAAATACTGGTAGTTGACGACGAAAAAACCTATCTAAATGTTCTGTCCAGCTATCTTGACAGTATGGAAGCCGAAGTATTCCTTACACAAAACGGTAATGAAGTACTTGAAATTATAAAAAATAAAAAACCTGATATTATTTTACTGGATATTATGATGCCAGAAATAGACGGTTATGAAATCTGTAAAAAATTAAAAGAAAAAGAAGAAACATGCAATATTCCTGTAATATTTTTAAGTGCTCTTTCTGCAACGGCAGATATTATAAGAGGATTTGAAGCAGGAGGAGTAGACTATATTATAAAACCTGTTCATTATCAGGAAGCTATAGCACGAATCAGTAATCATTTAAAGATCAGGCATATGGAGCAGGCATTACGCTATCGCCTCAGGCTGGAAGAACTTGCAACATCAATATCAGCCAGTTTTATCAATTTCAATCACGGTGAATTCAATCAAAAAATAAATCAAGCTTTAAAAACTACAGGTGAATTCTTTTCTATAGAGCGATGCTACATATATTTCTTTTCAGATGATTTAACTGAAATCAGCCAGGCATATGAGTGGTACAGTGAAGTAGAAACGTCCAGGACTCAATTGCTTACTGATTTATCCATAAGCCCTGCATGGATAATGGAAAAATTTAAAAAATTCGAAATTATAAGCATTTCTTCTCCTGAAGATATCCCTCCTAAAGGAGAACTGGAAAAAGAATTTTTAGAAAGAGAAAAAATTCAGTCTATACTTTTGATACCTATGGTATGTAATAATATGCTTTCAGGATATTTAGGTCTTGCTTCCATAAAACACTCAATAAAGTGGAAAGAAGAAGATATTAAAATATTAAAACTCCTGGGAGAAATCTTTATAAATGTCTTCAAAGAAAAATGGGCAGATGAAGAAAGAAAAAAGATAGAAGAACAGCTCCGTCAGGCAGAAAAATTCGAAAGTCTTGCAATTATGGCAGGAGGAATAGCCCATAATTTCAACAATATACTTTCAGGTTCTCTCGGATATGCAGAACTGGCTCTGCTCAATCTTTCGAAAGATTCCATGACAAGAAAATCCATAGAGAAAGTTATAGCCTCTGTAGGAAGAGCAAAAGATATTACGAGACAGATACTTGCCTATGCAGGAGGAGATAAATTCATTACAAATATGGAAAAAGTAAATCTATCCAGAATAGTCAGAGAAATGTCTGAAATAATGGAAGTGTCTCTTAATAAGAAATATACGATAAAATATGACTTAAGTGATAACATGCCCGATATAAAAGGTGATGTAAATCAATTGAGCCAGATACTGATAAATCTTGTTAACAATGCAGTTGAATCAATGGACGATAAAGAAGGGATTATTACAGTAAAAACAGGGCAAATTGAATGTGATGAAATCTATCTGAAAGACAGTCTTATCGGACAGAACCTGTTACCCGGTATTTATGTATATATGCAGTTAGAAGATACAGGATGCGGTATAGAAGAAGAATTAACTTACAAAATATTCGATCCTTTCTTCAGCACCAAATTTACAGGCAGAGGACTGGGACTTGCTGCAGTTCAGGGTATTGTCAGAAGTCATAAAGGAACAATTAAAGTAAAGAGTAAGCCGGAGAAAGGCACAAAAATAAAAGTATTATTTCCGGTAAATAGTTCATGTTAAATAATTTAATAAAAATATTAAAATATATTATTAATTTTAACAAAATTTATCAAATTACCTTTATTAGATTGCCGACATGATGGTACAAACCTAACTGGATGTAACCCTACACCCTCTATTCCCTCTTCTACTGAGGTGAGCATAAATAATAAATATATGCTCTCGTGACGTGTAACGCGTAACGCGTGACGGGAGGAAGACCTTTATTAAATGCTTATGCTCAGGT
>CAYSLJ010000091.1:0-6332 GCA_964431735.1 uncultured Synergistia bacterium
GATTTTTCGGAAGAGCCTCACACACCGGAAGGTATTTGATGACTTTTCGGATAGATTCCAGGTCAATTTTTTGAAGATGAGTGAAAAAAGAGTAATAAAGAAAGATTTTTTTTAAAGAAGAGAGAAGCGGAGCTATTACACTAACAGGCATGACCGTATCGGTCACAACCAAACATGAAAATGAATAGACAGTGGAGCATAAAACTTCATCATTTTCATATAAAACCGTACAAAAAAATTAAAGAGCCCACTTTCGCGGACTCTTTAACTTTTTACAGTATGGGTACTAGCCTGCTCTTGTTAAACTTTCGCCAACTTTAATCTGGTCCTGAGCAACCTTACCTCTGCCTTCATGTATCTTTGATGCCTGCTTGGAAAGATGATCTCTCAAACTCTCCTTATTCTTTAATCTATCCATTTCCTGTTTCTGTCTTTCGTGCTGGATAGTCTGTGCCTGTGTCTGCACAGCCTGCTGATCTGACTGCTGAGAACCAATCATTGACATTTGCTGGGCTCCAGAACCCATTCCACCTGCTCCAATTGCGTCTGCCATTTTACGTTCCTCCTTATGTTGTAGCTGTACTACAATCAATTTTTTCTAAGCTTTAAGCTTATTTTGTTTTTCTAAACATGATATCACTTCATTTTTAAAAATGTAAAGTGGTTTTAATATAAATTCTTTAAATTTTTTTTATAATTTTTAATTAATACCATAAAAATAAATAAAGAGCCCGAATGGGCTCTTTATTTTCCGACAAAAAACTATTAGCCGGTACTGATCAATAGCTGTTGCATATCCTTATTTATTGATTGAGCTGTTTTTGCTCTATTCTTATGTATTTCCGCATCTATCTTTGCAATTGCATCTCTGAGACCTTCAAGAGTCTTTATTCTGTCTTTTTCTGATTTCTGTCTTTCTGACCAGATATTCAATGCACAGTTCTGCTGTGCCTGCGCATCTGATTGCTGTGTAGCTACCATAGACATTGCGCTGCTACCGGTTGATAACATTTAATTTCCTCCTTTCGTGAATGAAACCCATATACATTTACTAATAAAGAAACATAGCTCTTTTTATCTCTAATAATAGAATTAAAACAATTATATTAATCATTAGAGAGTTCAATTTCACTGTACCCACTTACAATAATCCCACTTTAATTATAACACAATCTTTATAAAATGCAATACAAAGAATGTTACACTTATGTTAACATTATGTTAAAAATTTACTGACTTAAGCATAAATAATACACATATGCTCCTGTAATGCATAACGGGTAACGCGTAACAGGAAGAAACCTTTTATACATGCTTACAGATCAAGTCAATAAGGAGTGAAAAGCAAGTAAAATGCAATTTTTTTCACTTTTCACTCTGAATATTCTGTGACAAATTTCTTTTTCCATTGTATATAAAATTATCTATCATTTTTAAACACATCATATTGATGATATTTGCCTTTTATGATATTATGATTTTATAAACTGACAGAATTGAGAACCTGTAACTGTGTCACGCATTACGCGTCACCCGTAACACTTCTCATATTAATTCCCACCAGATTATCAGGGGGTATGAAAAATTGAGAAAAATATTGATAGTTGATGACAAAAATATTGTCAGAGATTTATTAACTGCTACATTGAAGGATAAAAATTTCGAAATACTCAGTGCATCCACAGGATGTGAAGCAATTGAAATAGCCAGAAAAGAGAAACCTTCCCTGATGTTCCTTGATGTTATGATGCCGGAAATGGATGGTTTTGAAGTATGTGAAACATTGAAAACAGATGATAATACAAAAGACATATATATTATTGTCCTGACCTCTATAAATAGAGAGAAAGAGAAAGAAATTGCTTTCAAATCAGGAGCAGATGATTATCTCACAAAACCATTCAGGCCTCTGGATATATTAAAAAAAATGGAGGAATTTTTCTCTGAAATATAAAACTTCTTAATCATATTTCAAATTGATGAAAAATATTTTTTAATTATGAGTAAAAAAAATAATTATACAATAATAGAATCACCGGTAGATTTAAATAAGGAACTGGAAGAAACAAACAGACAGATCCTTACTTATGCTGAAGATATAAACAGAATATATCATCTCGAATATGAAAGAAGAAGAGAACTGGAACTGAACAATAAAAAACTCTCGGCAATAATAAATAACCTTGCCGATGGTCTTATAGTAACTGACAGAGAAGAAATTATTCAAACGGCAAACCCCAAAATATGCGAACTGTTTAATCTTACAGAAGAACATTGTAAAGGAAGAGCTTTTTCTTCTCTTATAAAAAGTGAAAAACTTACAGAATCTCTAAAAACAGTAAACAAAGAAAAAAAACCTTTATATAATATAGTAACAAATATAAATATTCCCTTTGAAAGATTTTTTTCCGTCAGCATGACTCCTGTAATAGGTAAAAATAAAAATGTAAATTCTATTGTTATTTTATTTCATGATATTACTGCCGAAAACAGAGTTAAACAGATGAAAGAAGAATTTATTTCTATAGTATCTCATGAAATAAGAACTCCTGCCAGTGTTATAAAAGGATATACAGAACTTTTATTGAGCGAACTGCCGGGTAATCTGAATACTCAGCAGAAAGAATTCCTTTCAAAGATTTTATCAGACAATAAACTTCTTCTGAACAGAGTAACGGAATTACTGGAGATTTCAGAAGTTAAAACAGCTCATCTTGAAGTATTCTCAGAACCGATAGATGCAGTTCAAATAGTCAAAGCCATGGTATTTTTAAAGAAAGCTGAATGTCTCTCAAAAGGCATTGACATTTCCTACAAATTCCATCCCGACAAAATAGAAATATATACCGACAAAAACAGGCTGAGCAAAATAATAGAACATTTACTGAGTAATGCAATAAGCTTTACACACAGGGGAGGAAAGATAAATATTTCCTACGAAAAATCCGAAGACAGACATGTGTTCCATATAATTGATACAGGCATAGGCATACATAAATCAGAAATTCCCAGAATATTTGATAAATTCTACCAGATAGAAGATCCTTTATGTCGTGAAACAGGAGGTCTTGGGCTGGGACTTTCAATTGTAAAATATACTCTTTCTGTTCTAAAAGGAAATATATATATAGAAAGCGAACCGGGAAAAGGAAGTAAATTCAGTATCTCCATACCGGATCTCAAAGGAGAACATCCGACTTGACCTGCCCTGAATGTAAAGTAAAAATGGTAGAACAGAAAAGACCATTCCATAAAAAAAGAAAATGGATCTGTCCTATATGCAAAAAAGTCAGAATGGAAACAATTAAAAAGACAAGAAAAAATTCGTGCAATAAAAAATGGAGACATGTGATTTTATAGAAATTCTTTAGCTTTGATTCGTAATATGGAAATAAAATGATATATTTTCTGTAGAGACGTTTTAATAAAACGTCTCTACAGTTATTATATAAATTATGAAAAATTTATAAAATGGTCAAATTACGAATCAAAGTTCTTTAGAAAAACTTTTGACATATGTGAAAAATCATGTTATAATAAACGCGGATACTTGCAACTGCAAGAAAAAAAATTAACTACTGTAAGAAATATCCCTCTCTTTGAAGATGTTCTTGTAAATGATAAATTATACTTTATTTTTGCAAGATTAAAATTATATTTGCAAAGGATGAAGCCAGTGAAAACATCTTTAAAGAAAAATTGGAACAGGTTCAAGATAATCACCTTAATATTATTATCCCTTGGCCTTCTGATATTAAATAATTGTAATATTCTGTCCGGAGCCAAGACTAAAGACCGGGTAATAATTTACTTCAGTGATGAGAATCTTATGTTTCTTGTACCTGTAACATACGAAACAAAAGAAAAAACTTCTACGCCTGAAATGGCAATAGAATTACTCATTTCGATGGAACCGCCGGATAAATCCCTTTATAATCTATTTCCGAAACAAACAGATTTATTGAATTTTGAAATTAAAGATGGAATTGCATATCTGAATTTTTCTAAACATTTCAGGAAAGCCTTTGAATCCGGAGGAACAGAAGGTAATTTACTTATATCTTCTGTTAATTATACATTATCTCATTTTGAAGACATAAAAGGCATAAAGTTATTAATAGAAGGTAAAGATATAGAAACACTTGGCGAACTGGATTTGAAAGAACCAGTTGCTATAGAGAAATGGAAAAATCTATTTTTAACAGGTAAAGAAAGTAGAATTCCAGGAGAGGAAAACAGGGCTACCATTTATTTTCTGGAACAGAAATCACTCTTTATATTACCTGTAACCTGTGTATTTCAGGACTCAAAAACATTACCGCAGAATGTTATAAGGAGACTTGTAAAAGGACTGGATGAAGAATGGGCAAAACCTACCCTTCCTGCCGGGACAGAAGTCTTATCGTTCAGAGTAGAAGAAAGTGTAGCTTATATCGATTTTAATTCTGCCTTCGTGAATTTAAAAAATAATATTCCTCCTGAAATAGTCATAAATTCACTTGCTTTTTCTCTTACAGAATTTAATTACATAAAAAAACTTCATATAACAATAGAAGGCAAAGATTTAAAAAAATATGGCTCTGTAAATCTACCATCTACCATTTCAAGACCGGAGGCAATCAATATGATCAAATTAAACGATACCAGCGAAACGGGGGTGTATTTCCGGTTTTCTCACAGACCGGTTATTTGCTTATGAAAAAATTTATTATAATATTTCTATTACTTATATCAGTTATCACAGGTGGAGTTCGCGCAGGAGATAAATCAACAAAAATTATAAATATAGATTATAAAGAAATCCCGTCGGGAGGAGAATTGATAATACAGGCCACAGGTCCTGTAAAATACTCTTCACAGTTGCTCACAGATCCTCTCAGAATTGCCGTTGACATACCGGAAACAGTTCTATCTATAAAGAAAAATAAGGGTATAAAAAATGATATCGTAAAAAACGTAAAGGCAATTCAAAATACCTCTAATTCCGTAAGGGTAGTAATGGAATTAAAAAAACCTGTTTCAGTAAGAATAGCTTCCAGAATAAACCTGGATCAAGTAAAATTAAGACTTACTTCAAATGGAGATATGCCTGTAGCGGACACAACACCTGTGCCGGCAGAAACACCTCAGGCGAAAGATGGTAATTTCGTAACAAACACCCAGCAAATAAGAGAGGTAAAATTTGAGGAAAAGAATGATATTCGCAGGATTTTTATAACCACAACAGGGCCGGTAACCTACGAATGGCACAGATTAAAAAGTCCTGACAGCAGGATTTATATTGATTTTACCGATGCAATACTGGTAGAAAAGAAACTGTCCGTTCCTGTTAAAGATGAAATAATATCTGACATAAGAGTAGCTCAAAATCGAAAATCTCCCAACGTAGTAAGAGTTGTATTCAAATTAAACAAATCCGTAAAAATAGCCTTCTCTCAGTCTCAAACCGTAGCAAATCAGTTAATAATGGAAATAGGTAAAGAGACAGTAGACGAAACATCTATGGCCACTGTTGGAACAGGGGCTATAGGCTATCTTATGAACACTGTAAAGACGATAGTCATAGATCCGGGCCATGGCGGAGGCGACTATGGAGCAATCAATCCTTCCACCGGTCTTGCAGAAAAAGATATAACCCTGGATATATCTCTAAGACTGCAGGAACTTTTAATTCAGCAGGGGTGGAATGCTATATTGACTCATTCCACAGACAGAGACGTAACAAGTTCAGACAGTTCCGACTCAGAAGAACTATGGGCAAGAGCCAATATAGCAAATAAAAACGATGCAGATATATTTCTCAGTATCCATTGCGATTCAAGCACAAAAGGAACAGTAAGAGGAACAACTACATTTTATTATAAAGATATAGATAAACCTCTTGCATCAGTAATTCATAAGTATTTAATCTCAGAGCTTGGCACAATGGACAGAGGTATAAAAAGTTCAAAGTTTTATGTTCTTAAAAATACAAAAATGGCTGCTGCATTACTTGAAATAGCTTTTATAAGTAATTCAGAAGACGCCAGATTATTATCCAGTTCAACCTTTCGTCAGAAGGTAGCCAGGGCTATTTTCGAAGGTATATGTGAATATACGACGCGTCCTGCAGTAGTAGGAGGCAAATAAATTTTGCCATGTAAATTTTTAAAATTTCTATTGTCTATTTAATATATTAGTGATAAAATTATGAAGAATTTTATAATTTACCGGAACAGAAAAGAAAAAGATCCCGATATTACAGGCAAAATAGCTTGTAATATCGGGGGTTTTAAAAAATTTACATGAAATTATTAAGATAAAGAGGAAAAAATTTTTTTTTCTAGAAGATA
>CAYSLJ010000091.1:6432-30065 GCA_964431735.1 uncultured Synergistia bacterium
TTTTCTAGAAGATAAAGGGATATATTTTTGTTTTACAAAAGAAAAGATTTTTTTCTCCATCAGATGTCCGATAAATAAAGTAGAAAACTGTGAGAGTTCAATAGAAACTCCTCGTGATATATATGAAGGTGTTGTATGAGTAGTATGAGTAGTTTAGGGAGAAAAAACAACAAGGTGGTGGTGATAGAGTGGCGAATAGCCGACCGATAGGCCTTTTTGATTCAGGAGTAGGAGGATTAACAGTAGCTGCCGAGATTTTTTCGCAATTACCTAATGAAGAGATCTATTACTTCGGTGATACGGTTCATGTACCTTATGGTTCAAAATCACCTGCTGAATTGAAAACTTACGTTACAGAAATATTAGAATTCTTAAAAGAAAAGCATATAAAACTGGCAGTAATGGCCTGTAATACAACTTCTGCTGTCGTGCTGCCTGAAATCAAAGGTAAATATGAATTTGATATACTGGGAGTTATACTGCCCGGTTCCCAGGCAGCGATTAAAGCTACCAGAAACAAGAGAGTAGGAGTAATAGGCACAAATGTTACAATCGTCAGTCATGCCTATTCAAGAGTTATAACAAGCCTTGATGGGGTTCGCAATGTTTATGCTCAGGCATGCCCGAAACTGGTTCCTCTCGTTGAAAGAGGAGAAGTAACTTCCCGGAGAGCAAAAAGAATAGTAGACGAATATCTGGCAGATCTTAAAAGAGTTAAAATAGATACTCTTGTACTTGGTTGCACCCATTATCCGTTCCTCAGAGATATTATTCAGGAAAATATTGGAAGTAATGTTAATTTAATTGACCCGGCTTATTATACAGTACAGGCAATAAAGGAACTTTTAATCAGAAAAAATATGTTAAGGGAAGATGATAATCCTCCGGAACATCAGTATTTTGTAAGCAAAGATCCCATGCATTTCAAATCAGTCGGGGAGAAATTCCTTGGATGTTCCATTCCAAATGTTACAGAAATAGATCTTTCCCTTGTTCCTGTAGAAGCCTGAAGCAATTATATATTTTTTTTATTTTTTAAAGCGTCTACAAAAGTAGACGCTTTAAACTTTTGAAAGGAGTCATTTATGGAAAGAAAAGACGGCAGAAAAAACGATGAACTTCGTAAGGTAAAGATAATACGTAATTACATAAAATATGCCGAAGGTTCGGCTCTGATAGAAATGGGCAACACAAAGGTAATATGTACTGCTTCCGTAGAAGACAGAATTCCTTCTTTCATAGAAGAAGAAGGAGGAGGAAGAGGATGGTTAACTGCAGAATATGCAATGCTTCCCAGAGCAACTCAGACAAGAAACAGGCGTTCCTCTTCAGGGAGAGCCAGTGAAATACAGAGACTCATAGGAAGAACTCTGAGATCGGTAGTGAATTTTAAAGCCATAGGAGAAAGAACTATCATACTGGATTGTGATGTAATACAGGCAGACGGAGGCACGAGAACAGCTGCTATTACAGGTGCATTTATAGCTCTCTGTGATTCAATAAGATATCTCATAAAAGAAAAAGATACAGGCAGAGGTGCACTGAGAAGTTATGTCGCAGCAGTAAGCGTTGGATTAAAAGACGGTGAAGAATTACTGGATCTGAATTACGAAGAAGATTCAACGGTAGATGTAGATTTTAACCTTGCCATGACGTCTTTCGGAGAGATTGTAGAAATACAGACCACTGCAGAAGGGCGTCCCCTGTCGGAAATACAGCTTCAAAGTTTACTTGCAACGGGGAAAAGAGGTATTTCTTTACTTATTGAAAAACAGAAAGAAATACTTGGAACAGATATATTGGAGATATTTGTTAGTGAGTAGTGAATAGTGAGTAGTGAATAGAAAAGCTAATGTATGCTAATCACTGCTCACCACTCACCACTCACTACTACCATAACAAAATAAGAGGTGAACAGTGAAAAGTGATGGGCTATATGCCTGTCACGCGTTACGTGTTACGCGTTACGCATCACGTATTTATGAAAAAAATGAACAAAGAACTTTTACTTGCTACAAAAAACAAACACAAGCTGGAAGAGTTATCCCATATACTTGCTCCTCTGGACTGGCATGTCCGGACATGTGACGATGAAGATTATCCCGATGTCTCGGAAACAGGTAATACATTTGACGAAAATTCATGGATAAAAGCAACAGCACTGGTTGACCATACAGGCAAACTATGTGTGGCAGACGATTCTGGTCTGGAAATTGATGCTCTTGATGGTATGCCGGGGGTTATGTCTGCCAGGTTCGGAGGGCCGGGAGCAACTTATGAGGAAAAAAATTCAAAAGTCCTTTCCCTGATGAAAGATGTGCCGGAAGAAAAAAGGACTGCCAGGTTTATATGCGTTGCATCTCTTGCCTGGCCTGACAGACAGGTTGAATTCTTCAGAGGTATATGTGAAGGGATGATTGCTTTCTCTCCTTCAGGCACTAACGGTTTCGGCTATGATCCCATTTTTTATATCCCTTCCATGAAATCTACAATGGCAGAACTTTCGCCTGATGTTAAAAACCGGATAAGCCACAGAGCACAGGCTTTTACGAAGCTTGCTGATTTTTTATCAAAAAAATACTGCATAAAACCTTGACAATCTATTTTTTTTTCAGTATACTATTGTTTACTGTAAAGGACGGGGCGTAGCTCAGCTTGGCTAGAGCACATGGTTTGGGACCATGGGGTCGGAGGTTCAAATCCTCTCGCCCCGATATAAGAGCGCTCATAGCTCAACGGATAGAGCAACGGACTTCTAATCCGTAGGTTAGAGGTTCGAATCCTCTTGGGCGCGGGATATGGCGAGCGTAGCTCAGCTGGTTAGAGCGCTGGTCTGTGGAACCAGAAGTCGTGGGTTCAAGTCCCATCGTTCGCCCCAGAGGTTCAGGCGCCCGTAGCTCAACGGATAGAGCGTCGGACTTCGGATCCGCCGGTTGGGGGTTCAAATCCCTTCGGGCGCGTTTGAAAATTTTTTTGGGTCGCTAGCTCAGGTGGTAGAGCACCTGATTTTTAATCAGGGTGTCACAGGTTCGAGCCCTGTGCGGCCTACCAGTAAATAATGCGTGATGCGTAATGTGTAATATGTAATATAGAACACTCACGCATTACGCATTACTCTTTAAAGGTATCAAATTCCCGGGTCGTTAGCTCAGTCGGTAGAGCACCTGACTCTTAATCAGGGTGTCACAGGTTCGAATCCTGTACGGCCTATTATCAGTGAGTCGTGAGTCGTGAGTCGTGAGTCGAAGTCTATATGTTATTACCCACTCACCACTCACTGTTCACCACTCACCCGTTAAAGGGCGAGTGATGGAAAGGCAGACATGCAAGACTTAGGATCTTGTGGGGGTGACCCCGTGAGAGTTCAAATCTCTCCTCGCCCATGAAGATAATTCAATAGAATTTCAATAAGCGGAAGTAGCTCAGTGGTAGAGCATCTGCTTGCCAAGCAGATGGTCGCGAGTTCAAGTCTCGTCTTCCGCTCTATTTTTGATTAATAGCAGTCAGAATTCAGCAATCACTTTTAATTATTTTCTGTTAGTTGAATTTTGATAGTTGTAAAGTTTATAAAAATTGTGAGGGAAAATTATGCAAGTTACAGTAAATAAATTACCAGGAAGTCGTGTGCTCTTAAATATTGAAGTTGAGACACAGAAAGTTACAGGTGCTTTTAATAAAGCCTATGAAATACTGAGCAGGAAAACCAGTATACCGGGGTTTAGAAAAGGAAAAGTACCTAAAAAAATACTTGAAAGAGCTATAGGTAAAGAGCTAATCTCAGATGAAGCATGTAATTTATTGCTTGCAGAAGCCTATACACAGGCTATAAAAGAAACAGATATTTTCCCTCTCGGTGAACCAGAACTGGACGTAAAGAAAATAGAAGAAGGAAATCCAATGGTTTTCACCGCAGAAGTAGATGTAAAACCATTGATTTCACCTCCTGATTATAAATCGATTCAGATAGAAATTGAAAAAGATAAGTATAATATCAATGATAAACAGGTAGAGGAAAGTCTTGAAGTTTTCAAGACGCAATTCGCAGAAACAAAAGAAATAAAAGACAGAGGCCTTCAGACAGGGGATTTCGTGGATTTTACAATGAATATTACCGAAGTTGACTCTGAAGGAAAAGAAGTCAAAGGAGATACAAACAGAAAAAGAACTTTTTTCAAGGAAAACTCTATAGATCCTTCCATAATGAAGGAAATGGAAGACATGAAGGTAGATGAAACAAGAGAATTTACCATTACAGAAAATGAGAAGAAAGTTTCTTACGCTGTCAGCTTAAATTCTATTAAGGAAGTTCATCTTCCTGAACTTACAGATGAATTCCTTCAGAAAAATACTCACTTTAAAAGTATTGATGAATTAAAGGAAAATTTCAAAAAAGAATGGGAACATATTCTCGGTGATAAGAAAAGAAGCTATATAAAAGAGACAGTATTTAATAAACTGATTGAAGGTATAGAAAAAGACAGTTCCATTGAAATACCGCTATATCTTTTAAATACAAAAGTAACAAATCTGATGAACAGTCACATAGTGCAGCTGTCTCAGAGTCATTCTTCTCTTGATGCTTATTTAAAACAGGCAGGTATTACCAAAGAAGAATATGTTGAAAAACTTAAAGAAGAAGCTACAAAGTCTATAAAAGTAGATCTTATTATTGATTCTATAGGCAATAGCGAACAGATACATATACCGGACGAAGATGTAAAGGATGCTGTAAGAAAACTTGAATTCTTCAAAGATAAAAGCAGAACCAATAAAAACCTTGACAAAAGAGATTTTGAAGATTATATGAAGATTCAGATGAGAAAACAGAAAATTATAGATTTTCTCCTTACCAGTGTCAATGTTATAGAAAATTAACCAGTATTGGAGGTAAAAATCAATGAATAATTATGAAGAGAATGACATAAAAGCCTCTTATCTTGTGCCCATGGTTGTTGAACAAACCCCCAGAGGTGAACGATCTTACGATATATATTCCCGTCTGCTAAAAGAGAGAATAATTTTTATAGGAAGTCCCATAGATGATGTATCGGCCAATCTCATCATTGCCCAGCTCCTGTTCCTGGAAAAAGACGATGCCGATAAAGATATAGATTTATATATTAACAGTCCGGGAGGTTCTACTACATCAGGTCTGGCTATTTATGATTGTATGCAGTTAGTAAAACCGGATGTATCAACTATATGTATGGGTCTTGCCGCAAGCGCTGCCGCTATTTTACTTGCAGGCGGCACAGCAGGAAAGCGTTATGCTCTTCCCTATTCCAGAATCCTTATACACCAGCCCTGGATAAGGGGACTGGGAGGACAGGCGACAGATATAGACATACATGCCCAGGAAATTATGAGAACAAGGCGTATCATGAATGAAATACTTGCCCATCATACAGGTAAACCTATAGATAAGATAAAAAATGATACTGAGAGAGATTATTACATGTCTCCCGATGAAGCACGAGAATACGGTATTATAGATAAAATAATCAGCAAAAATACACGATAAACCTGCCTCAATTTACTCAAATAAGGAAGTGAATTATATTGTTTAAATTTGGAGATGATACCAAACCGATTAAATGTTCCTTTTGCAGTAAAAGTCACCAGCAGGTCAGAAAACTGATAGCAGGCCCGGGCGTTTATATCTGTGATGAATGTATAGAACTCTGTAACGATATTATAGAAGAAGAACTCGGTAAAAGAGTTGAAAAAAGTTTTCGTTTTCGCGGATTACCAAAACCTAAAGATATAAATAATATTTTCAATCAATACGTTATAGGACAGGATAAGGCAAAAAAAGTTCTTTCCGTAGCAGTATATAATCATTATAAGAGAATAAACACCAAGCTTCAGGCTGATGATGTAGAACTGCAGAAAAGTAATATCCTTATGATTGGTCCTACAGGGTGCGGGAAAACATACCTTGCTCAGACTCTTGCGAAAATACTTGATGTTCCCATAGCAATCTCAGATGCCACCTCACTGACTGAAGCAGGTTATGTAGGAGAAGATGTAGAAAACATCCTTCTCAGACTCATACAGGCAGCGGATTATGATATAAAAAAAGCCGAAAAAGGTATTATCTATATAGATGAAATAGATAAAATAGCAAGAAAATCAGAAAACCCTTCCATAACAAGAGATGTTTCAGGTGAAGGGGTTCAGCAGGCATTGCTCAGGATTTTAGAAGGAGAAACTGTAAACGTACCTCCCCAGGGCGGAAGAAAACATCCCCATCAGGAATTTATACAGATAAATACGACAAATATATTATTTATCTGCGGCGGTTCCTTTGACGGCCTGGATAAAATAATAGAATCCCGTATAAGCACTAAAGCCATGGGATTTCGCGCAAAAATAGATACAAAAGCAAAAAAAGAAAAGAAAATGGGTGAAATCTTAACCCATGTACTTCAGGAAGACCTTCTTAAATTCGGAATGATACCGGAATTTATAGGAAGACTACCTATTATAGCAACCCTTCATCCTCTTGATGAAGAAGCACTCGGAAAGATTCTGACTCTCCCCCGTAATGCTCTAATTAAACAGTATGAGAAAATATTTTATATGGACGGAGTTGAACTTGTTTTTACTCCGGAAGCCATTACTGCCATAGCAAAAGAGGCAAAAAAACGTAAAACAGGGGCACGAGCGCTCAGAACTATCCTGGAAGATGTAATGCTTGATATAATGTATGAAATTCCCTCTCAAACCTCTATCCAGAAAGTCCTTATTACAGAGAAAGTAATAACAGACAGAATAGAACCGATATACGAATCTATCGAAGAAGGTAAGAGAGAGAAATCTGCATAAATTATTTTATATGAACATAATGAAGTCTTATGATTTACTGTCTGTTCATTTTCATACTTGTTTGTGACTGCTTCGGTCATGCCTGTTAGACAAAATTTTTCTACGTAATTTTCATCTAAAGCTTTATTTTTGATATGAATCCCGGTACAGAACAGAATAGAGGGTTAACATTCTGAGTAAAATAGTCCTCTGTTCTGTTTTTAGATTCCAGGGGTTGTTTTTAACAGGTCCTCTATGTTATAATCGGTAATTATAAATCAGCTATCAGATCTCAGTTATCAGCATTCAGCTTTTATGGAAATTACATAACAAATATAGCTAAATTACAATTTTCTGTATTTGTAAGCTTTAGCTGAGAGCTGACCACTGAAAGCTTAAAAAGATTGTAGAGGAAGTATAATTTATGAGAAATAAAATAGATTTTGAAATGACAACAAATATAGTAAGGGTCATAGCCTTTCTGGTGGCTATAATATTTTATTTTACCCAGATCCCGGGAGGCCGTTCCCCGGAAATAGGACTGAAGCAACTTAATACTTATTTTTCTTCTTCTCCTGTTATCACAAAAAAAATTGACTCCTATGTAAAAAAACTGGAAAGTGCCGGAGGAGTAAAAACAGTAAATAATGAAAAAATTCTCAATAAAGATAAACTTATAAAATATCTTGCCGAAGAAGACGTTATAAAAAGTGAATTTGCACCTTTTTATAATTACAAAAATATATTTAATGCAGGAATACTGGCTATTCTGTATATTATTATTGCTATAGTACTCACGAAAAGTTTACCCTATAATCCTGTTTTCAGTATTATTTTTGCATCTGTAGATTTTTTGCTGTCCACTGTGTTTATATTCTGGACAGGCGGTATAAATAGTCCTTTTATGTTTATGTATATTCTCCCTGTAGTTCACATAGCAACACAGATCGGGTTTCCTTATTCTCTGGGAGTTGCAGTATTCAGTGCTGTTGTAATATTTCTCGGCTCAAACCTGTCTGGTATTTACGGTGTTGAAGTTATAAAAGATCCTTTTAAATCAATAATTCCATTCACAGCCTTACTCGGTTTAAGCGGTTTCCTGGTGGGAACAATATCTAAAATGTTATCTCCCATGTCATCCACTCATATAGTTGTAGATGAAACTCCGAAAAGACTGGAAGATATAACAAGAAAGTATCAGGCTCAGAGCAAAGAATTACAGAAATATATAAATATGGAAGAGAATTTCAGAAGAAAACAGAGAGAATTTCATGGTATACATGAAATCATTCAGGAAATAGTATCAGAAGTAGATATAAAGAAATTACTTCCTCTTATTATGTTAAAAGCTGCAGAAGAATGCGAAGCAAGAGTCGGAGCCACACTTTTGAAAACAACAGCCGGAGAATTAAGGGTTTATGAGAAATATAACCTTTCACCTGTATCGGAACAGATATTCACTTCCAGATACGGAGAAGGTATAATGGGAACTGTTGCTTTAAAAGGAGAACCTGTATCTCTGGCAAAAAGTGACAATGATCCCCGTTTCTCTTATTTTGCCAGATGTCCGGAAAGGGTTCAGAATATTCTCTGTGTCCCCATGAACAACAAAGGAGAAAACAAAGGGGTCATTATAGTATGCAATAAACTTACAGGAGACAGATTCAGCGATGATGACCAGAGAACCCTTTCGATACTTGCAGGTATAGCAGCCTCTGCTATTGCAACGGCAGAGCTTTTTATAGAAATCGGCAATAAAAATGAAGAACTGGCAGATGCATATACAAAACTTGAAAACAGTGTTGAAGATACCATTACTACCCTTGCAGAAGCCCTGGATGCAAAGGATAATTATACAAGAGAACATTCTAAAAGGGTATGCAGATATTCTGTTGCCCTTGCAGGAGATCTCGGCCTCAATGATGACCATATAGAACTTATCAGAAGGGGAGCTCTGCTCCATGATATAGGTAAAATAGGTATACCTGACAGAATATTATTTAAACCGGAAGGACTGACAGATGATGAATTTGCCATAATAAAATCTCATGTTACTGAAGGTGCAAAGATAATACAGAAGGTAGATATCCTGAGTGATCTTACAGAGATAGTAAAATTTCATCATGAAAAATTTGATGGCACAGGCTACCCTGCCGGCCTTAAAGGAGAAAAGATTCCTCTCGGAGCAAGAATAGTGGCAGTATCCGATACCTATGACGCAATGACTACTGATAAGCCCTATCGTAAAGGATTTTCTCCTGAGGTAGCCCTTGAAAAAATGGCCAAATTTGCACCTGCCCAGGTAGGTATGGATATTTTTATGGCCTTTGAAAAGATGATGAGGAAAAATTCTTTCTTCAGAATGTAAAGAGTGAAAAGTGAAGAGTGAAGAGTGAAGGGTGAAACTTACGCGTAACGCGTGACGCGTCACGATTCTCATATCACGCATCACCTGTTACAAATCAGACAAAAAAATAAATTTAAAAAAGGACGTACATTTATATGCAAATGAAATCAGTATATGAACCACATGAAATAGAAAAGAAACTTTATAATCACTGGATGGAAAAAGATTATTTTAAAGTAAAGGTAGATAAGGATAAAAAACCTTTTACCATTCTTATTCCTCCTCCCAATGTTACAGGTTCGTTACATATGGGCCATGCTCTTGATAATACAATACAGGATATGATAATACGTTTTCGCCGTATGCAGGGCTATAATACACTGTGGATTCCCGGCACGGACCATGCAGGAATAGCGACACAGAATAAAGTTGAAAAAGAGATTGCAGAAGAAGGACTCACACGTAAAGACCTGGGAAGAGAAGAATTCCTGAAAAGAGTATGGGCGTGGAAGGAAAAATACGGAAGGAATATTGTATACCAGCTTCAGAGACTCGGCGTTTCCTGTGACTGGACCCGTGAAAGATTTACTATGGACTCTGTCTGTTCCATGGCTGTAAAAACAGCTTTCAAGGCACTTTTTGATAAAGGTCTTATATACAGAGGCAAATATATAATTAACTGGTGTCCCCGATGTCTTACAGCTCTTTCTGATCTGGAGGTTTTACATGAAGAAACGGAAGGAAATCTCTATCATATAAACTATCCTTTTTTAGAAGGAGACGGAGGAGTAATAGTTGCCACAACAAGGCCGGAAACAATGCTCGGAGATACGGCAGTAGCAGTTCATCCACATGATGAAAAATATAAAACTCTTACAGGGAAAACACTGGTGCTTCCCATACTGAACAGAAAAATTCCTCTTATAGGAGACGAATATGTAGATCCTTCTTTCGGAACAGGAGCAGTAAAGATTACTCCTGCTCATGACCCAAATGATTTTGAAGTAGGTAACCGTCATAATTTGAAACAGATAGTAGTTATTGATGAAAAAGGTATAATGACAGAAGAAGCAGGCCCTTATAAAGGTATGTCCAGAGAGGAATGCCGTAAAAACATCATTGATGATCTTAAAGCAGGAGGATTCCTGGTAAAAGTTGAGCCTTATATGCATGGCGTCGGGAAATGTTACAGATGTAATACTTCTATAGAACCTCATATTTCAGAACAATGGTTCTGTAAAATGAAAGCTCTTGCAGAGCCGGCTATAGAAGCGGTGAAGAAAGGTCATATGAGGTTCTTCCCCGATAAATATAAAGACCTCTATCTTTACTGGATGGAAAACATAAAAGACTGGTGTATTTCCAGACAGCTATGGTGGGGTCACCGTATACCTGTATGGTACTGTGATGATTGCAGTAATTACTTTGCCTCCATAGAGACTCCTTCAACATGTGAAAAATGTAACAGTTCACACATACACCAGGAGTCTGATGTTCTGGATACATGGTTCAGTTCTGGCCTGTGGCCGTTATCTACCATGGGATGGCCTGAAGAAACGGAAGATATAAAATATTTTTATCCCACCTCTGTTCTTGTTACAGCCAGAGATATTATATACCTGTGGGTTGCAAGAATGATGATGATGGGACTGGAATTTAAAGGAGATGTGCCTTTTCATCACGTCTTTATTCATGCTACAATACTCAATTCTGAAGGAAAAAGAATGAGCAAATCCCTGGGAACAGGTATTGATCCCCTGGATCTGATGGATAAATACGGTACAGATGCAACAAGATTCGGACTCACCTATATGACTGCTCAGGGACAGGATGTAAAATTCACAGAAGAAAGACTGGAAATGAGCAGGAATTTTGCCAATAAAATCTGGAATGCCACAAGATTTACGTTAATGAATCTGGAAGGCTTCACTCCGGGAAGTACATCAATTGACGATCTTAACCTGGATTTGCCTGATAAATGGATAATAAGCCGTTACGCAGGTCTTGTTACAAAAATGACCTACAGTTATGCCAACTATGAATTCAGTGAGGGAGCAAGAGAATTTTACGAATTTTTCTGGAATGAATTCTGTGACTGGTATCTTGAAATTTCAAAATTATCTCTCAATTCTCCTGATGAGAAAAGAAAATTTACTGTCCGGTACGTCCTCTGGTATATACTTACAGGTTCTATAAAACTCCTCCATCCTGTTATGCCCTTTATTACAGAAGAACTGTGGTCCTATCTGCCGGAAAGCAAAGGGACTGTAATGTTTGCAGAATGGCCTTCTATAAATGAACATATGATAGATAAAAAAGCTGAAGATGAAATGAATGTAATGTCAGGCATAATAAAATCAGTAAGAGCTCTGAGAGGCGATCTGTCTGTTGCTCCATCAAAAGAAATACAGATCTCTATAGAAGCACCTGAAGAACAGGATAGGTTTCTTATAGAAAAAAATTCTTCTTATATAAATAAACTCGGAAAAATCAGTGAAATTGCCCTATTATCATCCTTTGAGAAAAAACCTGAAATGGCCTTTTCGACCTGTTTCCAGACCATGGTTATATATATGCCTGTAAAGGATCTCATAGATATAGAGCAGGAAAAGAAAAAACTGGGAAAAGAAATTGAAAAGCTCGATAAAGACCTTGAAAAAATAAATCAGAAACTTACAAACGAAGCTTTTTTAGGGAAAGCTCCTCCAGAGATTATAAATAAAGAAAAGGCCAGACAGGAAGAAACAGCCTTTAAACTGAACAGTATAAAAGAGAGACTCGCTGTTTTTAATAATATTTCGTGAGTCGTTATAATCGTGACGCGTAACGCGTAACGCGTGACGGGTGGTTCGTGAGGCGTAACGCGTGACGGGTGGTTCGTGAGGCGTGATGCGTGACGGGTGGTTCGTGAGGCGTAATGCGTGAGGCGTATTTTCAGCAGTACCCGGGCGAATACGGTTCACTTTTCACTCTTCACTCTTCACTCTTCACTCTTCACTCTTCACTTTTCACTCTTATAATGACTGAAAATCTCTTCTATTAAATCTTCAACTTCTCTATTTTTGCCATCTTTTAATAATTCAGGAATATTACTTTCCATAAGGGTTTCCCAGAATTTTTTTCTTTTTTCCGGTACCGGAATTTCTTTCTGTACCCTATCTCTCATGGTTCCAAGGATGGACGTAAAAGTGCCATATGCTTCAGAATAAATACTTTCAAGATCTTTTCTTATTTTTTTTGAAAGACAGGGACTTTTGCCGCATGTAGAAACTGTTATTATAAGAGGGCCTCTTCTGATACAGGAGGGAACGATAAAATCACATAGTTGTGGTTCATCGACAATATCTGCCATTATTCCAAGTTCTCTTGTTTCTTCATAAACTGATTTATTTACCTGTGAAGAATCTGTTGCGGCAATTACAAGAAAAGCACCTTTCAGATCACCTTTCTCATATGCTCTATTTATAAAGGTTATTTTATTCTTTTGCGAAAGTACTATTAAATGGTCTGTTATAAAAGGAGCTATTACCGATACAGACCCTCCTGAATCGAGTAAAGAACAGACCTTTCTTTCGGCTACTCTGCCGCCACCTACGACAATGCATTTTCTACCGGAAAGGTTTAATAAAATCGGATAATAAGTGGGTTTTATACTCACTATTCACTGCTCACTATTCACTATTTATAGTTTCGGGATATTTTTTACTTGTTCGGTACTCAGGACTGCCCCAAAAACAACTCCGGCAAATTGTTAGAAGCAATTAGTCCTCGCGTCACGATATAAACTGTAACTATGATGTAATTATTTCCTGACAGATCCTCATGACTGACCGAAAAATAACTCTGGATATGAAAATGATGAAGTTTTATGCTTCAATGTCTATTCATTTTCATATCTGGTTGGCAGCCGCTCCGGTCATAGCTGTTATTATCCTCGCGTCACGATATTATAACGGGTAATATCAGCCTCTCAATTCCCTTAAAATCATATATGCTCCTCTGGAAAGAAGTTTTTCTGCCAGTTCTTTCCCCACTTCTTTTCCCCTGTTTCTCTCTCCCATTATTTCTCCTCTAAAGATTTTCTTCCCATCCGTACTGGCAATAAATCCTTTCAATATGAGGTCATTACCGGATATCAATGCATATGCACCTGCAGGTATCTGACATCCTCCCTCTATGGCGAAAAGAAAACTTCTTTCGGCAGTTATTTCATCTCTGCTGACAGGATCGTCTATTTCTTTTAGCAGTTCCATAACCTCGTTATTATCTTTTCTTACCTCCACCGCAATAGCTCCCTGTCCGGCAGACGGAATTACCATATCAGGAGAAAGATATTCGGTAATCCTATTTTTCAGGTTCATCCTTATAAGACCGGCCGCTGCAAGTATGAGTCCGTCAAATTCCCCTTCTTCAAGTTTTCTGAGCCTTGTATCCAGATTTCCTCTTATATCTTTTACCATAAAATCAGGTCTCAGGGAAAGAATCTGAGCTTTTCTTCTGAGACTGCTCGTTCCTATAAATTTTCCTGACGGAACATCATAGAGTTTTCTGCCATCCTTTGAGATAAATACATCTCTCTTATCTTCTCTTTCGGGAATTGCTCCTATACATAATTCATCTGGCAGTACAGAAGGAAGATCTTTCAGACTGTGTACGGCTATATCTATAGTTTTTTTTAAAAGTTCCTCTTCTATTTCTTTTACAAATAATCCTTTATCGCCTATTTTAGATAAAGGTGTATCCAGTATTTTATCACCTTTAGTTTTTATTATTTTAAGAACAGAAGAGTACCCTCTTTCCTGAACCTTTGTCATGATATATTCAGACTGTATAATGGCAAGCCTGCTACCTCTTGTACCTATGATTATTTCTTTTTTCAAAAGCTATTCTCCCCTATTCAGGCTGGTTGCCGGCTTTCTGTACATAGGCCATTCTGAGAGTTGCAAGAAGGTTTTTGAAGTCCTGAGATTGTTTTGTATCTATCACAGGACTTATTGCTTCAATGATAGCACCCATACTGTCTATAGCAAGTTTTGCCTGCTTCAAATCAATCTTTGAGCCTTCTTTCGGAATAAGTCCGAGACAGTCATAGGCTTTATTACCAAGGAGTCCTATGAAATTTGCAAGTAATATTTCCACATCGGGAAGTTTCATTTCTTCCATTTTCTTTTCTGTCATAAAAGTTCCTCCTTTGAATAGTGACGCATAACGCGAGGATTATTATCTTACAAAAATATCTAAAGCTCTGTCAGATATTTTTTCATGTTATCCAGAAATATTTTATTATATTCTTCTTCTTTACCGGAAAAACCTGCATAAAAGGCTTTATCGGAATATTTAATCAGTATTCTGATAATTCTCCTGCATGTATAAAACGTTATAATCATGCCGACCATCATAAGGAAACATCCTGCATATACTACAGGTATTCCCGGATCTTTCTTTATCTGAAGACCTGTATATTCTATTACACCGGTAAATGTAAATGTATAGCCTTCAAAATCTCTGGATATTCCTTTCTCGAAGAGCCCGATTTCCTGCCAGGAAGGTATTTTATGTGTATCCATAAATTCCCTGCATATCTGTAATGTAACAGCAGGATTGACAGGGAAATAAGACCGGGATTTTACAGTATTTCCATCAATAAACATATCGGGATAAAAATATCCTGTTTTGACAATCCAGTCATTGGGAAGAATAAAAAAATTATTACCCTCTACAGTATTTCCTCCTTCATCAAGAGGAATAAAATAATCTTCCTTTATTCCGTCAGGTGATATAACGGAAAATTTCAGAGCTGCCATGCCCCAGTCTGCCTGATAAAATACAACACCTTTATATTCCAGAGGGTCATTAACAGATATGATTTTTTCCTGTATTTTCCTGTTACCTTCCAGAACCTCAAGCTCACTGAAATACTGTTTTATTCTATGATTTTCATATAAATCCAGATGAAAATCTTTAAGTCTTACCTGAAAATTATTATTTCTGTCAGTATAAGTATTTCGCCCTTCAACCTCTATGAGAGTAACATAATCTTTATAACCTGTAATTCCACCGTATATAGCTCCGGCAAATATTACAAGAATACTTATATGAATTATAAAAGGCCCCCATTGTTTTAAATATCCTTTTTCACCATATATATGAACATTACCGTCATTGTCTTTTTCCTGCTTCACGTAAAAACCTTTCTGGCAGAGATATTTTAAAATCTTATCACATGCTTCTGCAGAAGATAGTGGAACAGTCATGAAATTTTTATAAAAATTAAAAGGCATAACTGTTTTCTTGCCTTTAATTTTATTGGCCGTATGTTCTATAGAACAGATAGTTATATTTATGCCTATAATGGCAAGTAATATTCTGTATATAAGAGAGTTATAAAGATTATTAACTCCAAGAGTGATTATAAGATTATACCAGAAAGGAGAATACATATTTTGATATATGTCAGTCTGTTCACTCTGAGGTACGACCGTTCCTGCTATTGATACAATTGCAAGAAGGATTATAAAAAAAACTGCAACTTTCATAGAAGTAAAAAACATCCATATAGAATCTATAATATTTTGTTTATTTTCTTTCAATGTATGACTCCATTCTAAAATAGTAACGGGTGACGCGTAAATTTCACCATCCATCTTTCACTGTTCACTTCTCACCACTCACGACTATTACATTCTCTTCGTATCAGTAAGGCTATTAAAAAAACTCACAATAAATCCTGTTTCACTATCACTGAAATCTTTACCGAGCTGTAAAGTCGCCATCTTTTTGACGGCTTCTTCAATGGTTTTTATCTTACCGTCATGATAATAGGGAGCAGTAATGGCAATATTTCTGAGCATAGGTACTTTAAATATAAACTTATCGGCTTTATCTTTTGTTATTTCATAACGACCAGAGTCTGCAGTATGTTCATAAGGCTTTTTGATTCCAATCTTCTGATACATATTTCCACCCAGAAGGGGCCCTGCATGACATGTAATACATCCGGAAGATATAAACAGCTCCAGTCCCTTCTGTTGATCATCAGTAAGGGCATTATGATTTCCCTTTATAAATTCATCAAAACGATCCGATGTTTTGAGAGTCCTTTCATAAGAAGCTATTGCTCTGTTCACATTGGCAACAGTAAATGGTTTATCATCTTTCGGAAATGTTTTTTTGAATAAATCTTTATATTCTTTACTCAATTTTTCCTTTAATTTTTTCGAAGGATATGCCATATGACCTTTTAACTGTTCTTCAAGTGTTGTAGCACGTCCATCCCAGAACTGTGCAAATTGATAACCTGCATTGAGTACAGTAGGAGTATTTCTCTTACTATTTTTACAGGCTTTACCTTCAGAAACAGATAAATTATCAACTCCCCCTTTTTTATTATCCACCGTATGGCAGCTATTACAGGATTCTTTACCATTATTGGAGAGTTTCTTTTCAAAGTAAAGTTTTTCTCCGAGTCTTACAAGTTCTTCAGTATCTTCATCTGTTCCCGCCATTTGTTCGGGTATAACACCGAATATAGAAGATACCTGTTTTACAAGAATAGCAGACTCCCTTCCTTTATTTGCAGATGGTTCCGGTTCAGGAGAATTCTGTCCGGAAGGATGACACCTTATTACAAAAATAATAGAAATAAACAGGAGAAAAGCCAGAAAAAATGGTTTTTTCATAAAAAACTCCTTATTATTTTTCAGAATTCCATCTGTTCCTGGCCTGATATAGAAGTTTTTAAGAACAGCAATAACAGGAACAGGCTGAATAAGATATATTTTATCATATATTCTCCTTATAAGAAGCGTAACAGGTGATTCGTGATGCGTAACGCGTAATGCGTAACGGGTGGTTCGCGATCGTTATGCGTATTTTGACCGGTACCGAACGAACACAGGGGGTCGCCCCTACCATTCACCCTTCACGACTCACTTCTCACTTCTCACGACTCAATACACAAGATCTTTCTCGTTTATTTTATCTTTAAAAAGACTGTACACCCAGGTCTGGTAGATTATTACAATGGGAACAAACACAAGAGCTACGGCAAGCATTATCTTCAGGGTAAGAGGGCTTGATGAAGAATTATATACTGTCAGACTGAAGGAAGGGTTTATACTTGATGGCAACATAGCAGGATAAAGGCCTGTAACTCCGAAAAATGTTGCGCTTAATATGGTCAGACACGATGAGAACCATGCCTTCCACCAGGCTTTTTTATATATGAACAATCTTGATAATACAAGGCCGGTAACAGTCAATAAAGGAATAATAAACAGAACCGGCAGATGGATATAATTATCAAAGAGCCCTGTAAGTAATTTTGTCACAAGCAGAAAAATTAAAGTGACTACCAGAAGTGTAACCCATAATATTTCCGAAAGACCGGCAGCTCTGTTATTAAGTTCTCCTTCTGATTTAATAGCAAGCCAGAGTGAGCCATGAAGAAGAAATAAAAGAAGGAAAAATACTCCTCCGAGAAGTCCGTAAGGATTGAGAAGAGTAAAAAGATTTCCTCTGTATATACCATCTCCATCAATGGGAATACCCTGAAAAATATTTGCAAATGCTACTCCCAGTAATACTGCAGGAAGAAAACTACCGGCCACAAGTCCTGTGTCCCATATTTTTTTCCACAGAGGATGATCCAGTTTACCTCTGAATTCAATAGATATGCCTCTGATTATAAGAGCAAATAAAACAAGCATTAAAGCTGAATACATTGAACTGAACATAACTGCATAGGTCTTCGGGAAAGCAGCAAAGGTAACTCCTCCTGCAGATATAAGCCATACTTCATTACCATCCCAGAAAGGCCCTATAGAATTATATATAATCCTTTTATTTTCTTCATTTTTAGCCAGAAAAGGCATAAGGGTACCAAGGCCGAGATCAAATCCGTCTAACATAAAATAAACTGCCCAGAGAAGTCCCCAGAGAATAAACCATATTGTTTCTAACATGTTATCTCTCCTTTCCGGCTAAAGGTTCTGGCCCTTTTATTGCATTTATATACATAAGATAAAAAGCTGCAAGGCCAAGCAGAGAATAAACCAGTATAAAAGCTATAAAGGAAATCAAAACCTGAGAAGCACTTACAGGTGATACGGCATCTGAAGTTTTCATCAATCCATAAACAATCCATGGCTGTCTTCCAACTTCCGCTAAAATCCATCCTGCTTCACAGGCAATGTAAGGAAGAGGAATGGAAGCAACCATTATCCATAAGAGCCATTTATATTGTTCAATTCTGTTACGTAAAAGAAAACACACCACAGTGAGAAGCATAAAAAGCATGCCAAGTCCCACCATGACTCTGAATGCGACAAAAGATATAAAGACAGGAGGTCTTTCAGATGGAGGAAAATCTTTAAGTCCCTTCACAGTTGCAGCAGGTGAATGGTAGGCAAGCATACTCAGTGCTCCAGGAATCTGTATTATTTCAAATGTATTTTTTTCCTGACTTTCATCCGGTATAAGAAACATAGTAAAAGGAGCATTACTTTTAGTTTCCCAGAAAGATTCCATAGCTGCCAGTTTTGCAGGCTGTATTTTTGCCACTTCTCCGCCGTGAATATGTCCATGAATGACTTCTAGAACTGAGAAAATAATGGAAAACGTAAGAGCTATTCTGAAAGATTTAAGGAAAAATTCTGTATGTTGCTTTTTAAGTATATGGTAGGCACTTATACCCATAACAAAAAAGCCTGCAAGTATATATGCACCTGTTACAGTATGGAGGAATTCCTGTATGGCAAATGGCTGTGTTACTACTGCCATAAAATCCGTAAGTTCAGCCCTTCCGTTTCTTATCGTATAACCTACAGGATGTTGCATCCATGCATTGGCTATAAGTATCCAGAGAGCAGAGAGATTTGATGCAAAAGCTACAATCCATATACATATGGCATGAAATTTCGGCGAAAGTTTATTCCATCCGAAATGCCATACTCCTATAAAAGTGGATTCAAGGAAAAAAGCAGCAGTAGCTTCAATAGCCAGAAGAGAACCGAATATATCGCCTACATAGGCTGAATATCGTGACCAGTTTGTTCCGAACTGAAATTCAAGTGTTATACCGGTAACAATACCTATAGCAAAATTTATAAGAAAGATTTTGCCCCAGAACCGGGCCATATTTTTATACAAATCCTGACCTGTTCTTACATATATTGTCTCCATTATTGCTATGAGTACCGATAGACCCAGTGTAAGAGGAACAAAGAGAAAATGAAAGAATGTTGCAGCAGCAAACTGCAGACGTGAAAGCATCAACACATCCATAAAAGACTCCTTATATTAAGCAGACAGCTATCAGTTATCAGCTTTCAGAAAAGCTGACTGCTGATAGCTGAACTGCTGACTGCTTATAATTATTCTTCCACAGGAGAAAAGCTATCTTTACCAACACCACAGACAGGACAAACCCAGTCATCAGGTATATCTTCAAAGGGAGTACCGGGAGCAATCCCTCCATCTGCATCTCCGACTTCAGGATCATAAATATACCCGCACATTTCACATTCGTATTTCATTCTGTCACATTCACTCCTTTCAACATATGTTTTTTATTCTCAATTATAGCTTCTGAGATTGCTCAGAAGTGGTTTATTCATATTTTTTATGAAATTCTTTTACCTGTCTGGCGAATTCTCTGCCAAAATTGTAACATTTTTCATCGTCTTCCTGAAGAGGTCTGAAGTTTATCTCCAGTCCCGGACCGACTTCTCCCAGTTTCATGCCTTTAAATTCATTATAAAGCCATTTAACTGCTCCTCCGCTCCATCCGTAACATCCGAAAGCACCCATTACCCTGTCAGAAGGTCGAAGACCGCGAAGGTGCATAATAAATTCTGCTACAGAAGGATAGACTTCATTGTTAAGTGTGGGAGAACCTATAAGACATCCCCGGCTGTTCCAGAATTCTTTAATAGCAACACTCATCGGAGTGGCACGCAATTTTATAACCTTACATGGCACCCCTTCATCTTTTATACCCTGCACTACGGGCTGTGTCATAATCTCCGTTCCATGCCACATGGTATCATAAATAATAGCAATCCTGAGATTTGTTTTGCCACTGGCCATATTCAGGTACATATCCATAACTTTACCGGGATTTTTTCTCCAGATAAAGCCATGATCGGGAGCAATCATGTCAACAGGAATGCCAAGTTTCTTTATTTCTCCTATTTTTGCTTTTATGAGTTTACCGAAGGGCATTAAGATATTAGCGTAATAATCAATTACTGCATCTTCCAGTTCCGCTTCAGATGCGGAAGCAATAAAATCGTCATCAAATCTTTCTGTTGACGCATAATGCTGTCCGAAAGCATCCTGAGATATTAAAAGATGGGCTTCTTTTACATAGGTTACCATAGAATCGGGCCAGTGCATCATAGGGGTTTCTATAAACATAAGGGTATATTTACCTGTTTTAAGTTCATGCCCTGTTTTAACAGTTTTAATATTCCATTTTGATGTATCAAAAAACCTGGCCATTCCGGCTTTGCCTTTTTCCGTAGTATATATAGTGGCATTTTTTGCCAGATTCATAATCCTGCGGAGAGAGCCCATGTGATCATTTTCAATATGATTGACTATAACATTTTTAATCTTTGACGGATCTATAAGGCTGGTAATATTTGAAGTCGCAACATCTCCAAAATCAAATTTGACAGTATCAACAAGAGTAATATCATCATCTAAAATTAAATAATTATTGTAAGTTGTGCCGCTGGGTGTAACATAACCATGGAAATCTCTTACAGCCCAGTCTATGGCTCCAACCCAGTAAATATCGGGTTTTATCTCAACAGCTTTCATTTATGCTTCTCCTGCTGCCGTGGTAAATACTCTTGTTCCCAGTTCTCTGTCAAGCATAAATAATCCGCCTTTACTCTCACCGACAAGGTTAAGCCTGTTAATTATGTCATCAGCACTGGCTTCTTCTTCTACCTGCTCATTAACAAACCACTGAAGAAATATATTTGAAGCATGATCTTTTTCTTTTATGGATATATCTACAAGATTATTGATTTTCTCTGTAATATACTCTTCATGTTTCAGGGCAGCTTCAAATACTTCCAGAGGTGATTTCCATTCATGCTGTGGTGTTTTTATCTCTTTCAGTAAAACCCTTCCCCGTCTTTCATTAATATAATCATAAAATTTCATGGCATGCATCAGTTCTTCCTGTGCCTGGACTCTCATCCAGTTTGCAAATCCCGGAAGATTTATAGACTGAAAATAAGCAGACATGGAAAGATAAAGATAGGAAGAAAATAATTCTTCTGTTATCTGTTCATTAAAAGATTTTTCTATTTTTTGTTTAAGCATTTTTATATTCTCCTTTCATGTTCAGTGACCAGTTATCAGTGACCATTTATAATAACTATGTAATATTATTTACTCACCGCTCACTGTAACTACTGCTCACCGGTTACTGTATTAGTTATCTGTAAGAACTATCTCATCATACTCCAGTTCAAAACGGAGTTTGTGTTTTGCTTCTTCCTGGGCTATAGCCAGAAATAATGTTTTTATCTGTTCATTATCAGTCCTGGACGCAAGGTCCGTATATAATTTAAAAGCCTGTTTTTCTTTTCTCATTGCCAGTACAAGAGCATCCCCGTAATCAAGATCTTCTTTAATCTGAATATCAGTATCTATATAGTCTGCTATTTTCAGATCCAGAACTTTTTCTTTAGATGGTATCATGAGTTTTCCACTCTTAATATCCAGAAGCTTTGCCTTATGCCCCTCTTCTTCTCTGGCAAAATCTTTAAACATCTGAACCATAGCAGTTTTTGTCATTTTCTCTGACAGTTCTGTATAAAAATCACATGCATCTTCTTCATTTTTAATCGCAAAATCAAGAATATCATCAACAGATTTAAATTCCGTAACCATAGCTTCCCCTTTCTTGAAATAATAGAAATTATTACTGCCATGAACATCTTAACGTAATGGGACATAAATTACATATATTATTATGCTCACTTCAGTAATATATTATTCTTTTGTTAAAGATTTTTTCCTTCTTTTTTCTTACTGCGGATAATAAACTGCAACAGATACAACTGTATTATTCCTTATTCCGAAGCCTATACCACGGGAATCATAAAAGATGGCATTACCTCCCATAGCTGTCTCAGGCTGGAGTCTGTAGCTACTTCCATAAACTCTGTAAACATCTGAAAGAGAAGAACCTACAGATAGCCCTTCAGGAGTTCTATAAAGGTAGGTATTTATAAATATCATAACTACTTTATTTGAATATATTTCAACACCGAAGGTGAGATCATATCTTTTATAATCATATATAAGTACATTATAACCTTCCTTTATAGTATCTGAAGCGCCCCACTGTTCAAACATTCTTCCCATATCCTGTCCCAGATACAATAAACCTTCTATACCTCTGCCGGGAGAAATATAATACCCGGCGGTACTCTGGGCAGAGGCAGGAATAGTCAAAAAAAACAAAGATAACAGAATGGAAAACAAATATTTCATAAATAACACCTCGGATAAATCGTAATGTATAATGTGCAAAAATCACCTTTTCCCGTACGGTCAATAAAGTCCTTTAAAGACCTCATGTTTACCCAGTTCTTTCATTCTTATGTCATATACCTCGTAAGGAGACTTTTCGTTTATCTTGGGTATATATATAGAAAAGGTCTTTGCTATTATAAGTCCGATAAAAGCTTTTGATCTGTCTGTTTCGTTATAATTGGCATCGCTTAATAACATGTGCATACTGGCCTGAACTGTTTTTATTACTTTCTTCTTCAGCCTTTCCGGCACATTGGGAGTATCAAAAAGTTCATAAGCATAATTCAATATTTCCGAAAGATCAATATAATAATTGGGATTTAATTCCATCAATTTCTGTTTATCTATGGCTTGTATTTCATCTTTATATTCTCTTACTATTCTGCCTAAATCATATATATTAAATGGTTTTTCCAGAAAATTTATACCAATCCTGGCAGCTTTATTTGTTATACTTTTATCGGGATGAGCAGTCATCAGTACTATTTTCATAAGAGGATTATTTCTTCTGAGATATTCACATAAAACAATACCCTGCATATTGGGCAATCTATTATCTACATAAGCTATTTTAAAGGTCATATAAGGAAGTTGTTCAAGTCCTTCTTCAGCACTTCCTACAGGCACCACAATATGTCCTTCATTTGTAAGTACTTCATATACCAGTTTTCTTATACTTTCATCATCATCTATTACAAGAATTTCTAACGATTCAAGCTCTTCCTGAGAATAAGTATCCATAACATACAACCTGCTTCCTAATTCGTAACGCATAACGGGTTACGCGAGTATTATTTATATATAATTTGTATATTATAACACAGATTATTATGGTTGAAAAGTTGAAAAATCGGAAGAGTTTTGCAGAATTGCGTTTAAAAATGACAGGTGATTTTACATACAAGGGAAAAAGAAATTT
>CAYSLJ010000092.1:157-29804 GCA_964431735.1 uncultured Synergistia bacterium
CTTTACCGATCTGATTAATAACCTCCTCTTTACCGATCTGATTAATAACCTCCTCTTTACCGATCTGATTAATAACCTCCTCCTTATACTTACTTAATAAGCCACCAAGAGGTTCACCAAAAAGAAGTTCCTTTAATCCTTCTTCATCACATCCGGCCTCAAAGGGATCTAATAGTTTCATTAATAACACCTCCCTGTATAATTCATTATATAGGTAAATCATCTCATCATGATAATCCTTCGCTTCTTCAGGGTTCTCAAAAGATTTCTCTACCAATTTCCTCACATTTTCTTCATTATTGCTAAATAAATGAAATGGATAATACTCTTTTATAAATGGTAAATCTACAAGATCCATTTCATAATAGGGAAAACCTCCTGTTACTCCTCTGTAAAATCCTTCATCAACTTTTTCCAGTATTACTCCTGCTTCTATAAGGCTATTTCTATATTTTTCTGTATAATGGCTGGATACTGACCACAGGGATATTCTTTTTCTCTCTTCTATATTTTTATTTATTCCATACAATTTTCCATATACGTCCAGTTGATATAAATCACACCAGTCAAAATAATCTGTCTTAGATTTAAATTCTATCACATTTATTTCATTAAAATATGAATAGGGCTTTGTCAATTCTTTATAATCTACATCCTTTTTCTTTATTATTATTATATCTATTCTCAATGGCATTTTCGCTACTTCTTTTTGCATTTCTATAAGAAAGTTGCGTTTCGTACAGATCCTTTCTATTATCTGGGCAAAATAAGCATGCCACTGAATTTTCACTTCTTTAGGTATATGTTTCATAATTAAATTATATCATAGAGAGCAGTAAATATCTATAGTAACTGAATTCTTCTCAATCCTCCGGCGGCCAACAACGAAATTCCGGACAGGGATTTGGGGGGATTTGGGGGATGGGCAGGATTGGATTAAGCGGATTTACAACAGGAAAAAATTATGAAAAGAGAAATACATGATGAACTGACTCATTATCGGATGTACTATAAAAGGACACATTAGCCTGAAAAATAGATTTCACAATTTCTCATCCTGGTAATCTCTCAAATCCTGTAAATCCTGGTCGGATTTCAAGAAGTCATTTATCAAAGATGTCTTGCTATAGAAATGTCAGACGAAGGGCTCAATTTTACAAGAGAGCAGGAAATGCCTTTATATTATCAGTTTCTCTATCTCAACAATACTCAATCCTGACAGTTCTGAAACTTCTTTCGCAGAAAAACCTTTCTCAAGCAATTTCTTCGCCACTTCCTGTATTCCTTCCTGCTTTCCTAATTGCCTTCCTTCCTGCTTTCCTAACTGCCTTCCTTCCTGCTTTCCTAACTGCCTGCCTTTCTTAATACCCTTTTTCAAGGCTTCTTCTTCCCATGTGGTAAGCATTTCAAACACCTCCTCATACTTTTCATCTTTACTTACAAGTTCCCTGAATTCTTCTTTCTCTTTTTTATTCAAATATAATAATCTATCTATAAAATGTAATAGAGTCTCTCTCTGAAGCTCTGTCAATTTGTATTTCTCCATTTTTTTTAAAGCCTCTGCCTTTACCAGTGCTTTAGAATCGTTACCAAAATACATCCTCGACATTAATGCTACTGTTATGGGATTTTCATGAGCTAAATAATCACGATAATTATAATTAGTCGTTTTTCTAACATTAAATTCATATAATAATTTTGTCCCCATAAATTCCAGCTTAAATACATTCTTTACAGGTTTTTTACTTATTTTTTTATCCAGAAATATTACACAGGCAAAGATATTCTTACCATATTCTCTTCTTATGTCAACAAAATAATTGAACATACGCTCCGAGAATCGGCTTCCTCTCGTACTCTGTATCTCTATATGAGTGTAAACTATCTCTTCTTTTCCATTCACTAACTCCACTTTTGCAAGTATATCTGATATTGATTTCTTACCTTCTATCTGGCCGGAATATAATTCTTTATCTACAAATCCTGGTTCTTTTGTAAAATTTATTTTTCTGTATAATTCAGGAAAAAAGAAATCCAGAAATTCCTTAAAAAATAGTTTTATCAATCTCTTACACAACTGATCAATATCTACTTTTTCCTTATCCTCTTTTTCCATAAAACTTCTCACATCTAATAGTATTATATCATTATAAAAAAATTTTATACATACTTTTTATAGAGAAAATTTCCTACTATCATTCAGCAATCCCCCAACGGCGGCGAATTCTGGAAAGAGATAGAGAATGTGGTCTGAGACAGGGATTTGGGGGGATTTTCGGGATGGGCAGGATTGGCTTAATCCATGCTACAGGGAGTAAACATTATGAAAAAAGAAATACATGATGAACTGACTCATTATCGGCTGTACTATAAAAGGACACATTAACCTGAAAAATAGATTTCACAATTTCTCATCCTGGTAATCTCTCAAATCCTGTAAATCCTGGTCGGATTTCAGGAAGTTATTTACCAGAGATGTCTTGCCATAGAAATGCAAAAAAATGGTTTAAATTTCATCAGAAAACAGGAAATGCCTGTATATTATGATGGGCTGCAGGTAGGCACCAGAAGAGTAGATTTCCTGGTGGAAGAAAAAATACTGGTAGAAATAAAAGCACTTGTAAAACTCGAACCGGTTCACCTTGCACAGGCCTTAAATTATCTGGAAGCCTTCAGATTAAAAACGGGACTCCTTATTAACTTCGGTGGGAAAAGCCTGGAGTTCAGAAGACTGGATAACAAGAAAATAACAGAAAAGCAATAATCCTCTAAACCTCATAAATCCCACCAAATCCCCGTCAGAAATTACTACTCTCTACTGATTTTATCCACCAGTTCCATCAGCTTATCTTTACCCATTTTTTTTATCAACAGTTTTGTTATCTCATCTTCTCCGATCTGATTAATAACCTCATCTTTACCGATCTGATTAATAACCTCCTCCTTATACTTACTTAATAAGCCACCAAGAGGTTCACCAAAAAGAAGTTCCTTTAATCCTTCTTCATCACATCCGGCCTCAAAGGGATCTAATAGTTTCATTAATAACACCTCCCTGTATAATTCATTATATAGGTAAATCATCTCATCATGATAATCCTTCGCTTCTTCAGGGTTCTCAAAAGATTTCTCTACCAATTTCCTCACATTTTCTTCATTATTGCTAAATAAATGAAATGGATAATACTCTTTTATAAATGGTAAATCTACAAGATCCATTTCATAATAGGGAAAACCTCCTGTTACTCCTCTGTAAAATCCTTCATCAACTTTTTCCAGTATTACTCCTGCTTCTATAAGGCTATTTCTATATTTTTCTGTATAATGGCTGGATACTGACCACAGGGATATTCTTTTTCTCTCTTCTATATTTTTATTTATTCCATACAATTTTCCATATACGTCCAGTTGATATAAATCACACCAGTCAAAATAATCTGTCTTAGATTTAAATTCTATCACATTTATTTCATTAAAATATGAATAGGGCTTTGTCAATTCTTTATAATCTACATCCTTTTTCTTTATTATTATTATATCTATTCTCAATGGCATTTTCGCTACTTCTTTTTGCATTTCTATAAGAAAGTTGCGTTTCGTACAGATCCTTTCTATTATCTGGGCAAAATAAGCATGCCACTGAATTTTCACTTCTTTAGGTATATGTTTCATAATTAAATTATATCATAGAGAGCAGTAAATATCTATAGTAACTGCATAGAGAAATTCTTCTCAACCCTCCGGCACCCACGGCGAATTCTGGAAAGAGATAGAGAAGGTCGTCTGAGACAGGGATTTGGGGGGATTAATTGTCTGAACTGGGATTTTGGGGGATTAAAGGATTAAGAGAATTTTATATCAGGTATTTTTCTGTTCTCCAGCCTTCTAAACTCCAGGCTTTTTGCTCCGAAATTAATAAGTAATCCTGTTTTTAATTTAAAGGCTTCCAGGTAATTGAAGGCCTGTGCCAGGTGAACCAGTTCGAGATTTGTAAGGGTTTTTATTTCTACAAGAACTTTTTGTCAACGGCAAATACAATTCCACCACTTGCGGCAAATAAAAGTACACCACCCCACCTAAAACCATTAAATACAATAGTTTCAAGATGAATCCATGTGTTATACCTCCTTGCCATTTTATAAATTGCCTCCAGAATTTTGTTTATCCGGTTGCATTTTTAACCTGTAACTTTCTCCACTCATTGGGAAGATATGGCAGTGATGGATAATCCTGTCAATGATTGCAGTAGCTGCAGTCTCGTCTATAAAAAATTCTCCCCCTTCAGAGAATGGCTTGTTTGTAGTAATTATTACAGACCTGTGTTCATATAAAGAATTTATAAGCTGAAAGAAGTTAAAAACACTTTTTTTCTGCCAGGGCAAGTAACCCATTTCATCAAAGATTAAAAGGTCGTATTTACAGAAACTTTTTATTTTCTGTTTGAGAAGATTTTTCATCCCTGCCAGATCCAGTTCTTCCATCAGGTTATTTGAATTTATAAATAACACCTTATATCCTTTATCAATAGCTTTAACTCCCAGTGCGATACCTAAGTACCGCAACAGGTAAATTGGTACCCAAAAAAAATATGGCAATCACTCCTGTCCCTGGCCGGGCTCTGGAGGAAAAGATATGCCGTATTAAAAGAGAGTTATAAATTATATAGACGCAAAATATTAACAGTCTGCAAAACCAGTTTGCCACGCAACAGGATCATATCTTTTCCGGAAGAGTCCGGACAGGGACAGGTTTTAATATGGGTAATAACTTATTTGGAGCGGTACTTAGACTCAGGGTCATAACCTTCACATACCCAGGGACTGAAATTCATTCTTGTGGCATATTCATAGTATTTTTCATTGAAATAAACTTCACGGTATTTCTCTTCTATTACTACAAGTTTTGTCTGATCATGTACTACTTCTTCCGGTAGTCCGTTAAAATATCTAAAAGCTTCATTATTAGAATGGTTATCATCCTCCCGTTACGCGTCACGATATAGACTGTAAATATGATGAGGTTATTTCTTGACACCCCCTTATGAAACCAGAGTATGGATATTCGATTATATTTTAAAAGTTTTTGCTGTTAAAATTTATATGCTTGAACCATGCCCTATCCGGCAACTTTCAGGTTAAGAGGTGACTGAAATCCCGCTCTGCTTAACTCCATAGAAAAATTAATGGCTCTGTTAAGATTCTTTCTCGGCCCTGTTTCTATGGCATCTATTTTCTTCTGCCATTCATACAATTCTTCGTCCGTTAAATGTTCTGACCAGTTAATAAAATACATTACATCAAAAAGGTCTTTATCTGTTTTTATTTCCGGCATTTTCGGTTTTAAATATTCCCATATTTCCGTTCCCGGCTCCGGATTAAGAAAATCACAGCCGAATTTGCCGATTTTTTCTGCATTCTTATATATAAAATTATAAGTTTCCTCTATATCTTCTCTTCTTTCCATAGGAGCACCCATGATAAAAGAGCCCAGTACTGTTATGCCATATTCATGGCATAAATCAATGACCCTCTGATTATCTTTCACAGTCTGCTTTTTATTATAAAATTTCAGTATTCTGTCAGAGCCTGATTCAAATCCGACAAACACTCTCATAACATTCATTTCTTTTAACAGGTGGCACATTTCTTCATTAAAAATATTCGCTCTTATATTAACATAGAAACTTACTTCTTTTTCTATACCCATCTCTGTTATAAATCTGCCTATCTCTTTCACTCTCGGTATTGATACGGTAAATAGATCATCTACTATACAGATTCTGGTTCCAGTAATATCCAATATACTTAAAAGTTCGTTACATACATATTCATTGGAAAACATACGGTATTTATGCCACATGGCAGGTGAAGAACAAAAAGCGCATTTATATGGACACCCTCTCCCTGTAAGTATATTGGGTGTAAGATACTGGCCCTTCAGTAATTCCCTTTTAGGATGAGGAACATCATCGAGAGAGGCTATAAATGGCCTCGATTCCGTTATTATCCTCTCAGAACCGTTCATAAAGGTAATACCGGCAACCTTCTCTAAACTGGAGGGAGAAAATTCTTTTTCTTTTAAATAAAGTGTTAAAAGCTCTGCTATAGTCTGTTCCCCCTCCCCTATAACACCTATGTCGACGTGGGGTGGCAAAAAATCCGGCAGAAGTGACACATGAGGTCCTCCTGCTATGACAGGTACACCCAGTTCTTCTTTAACCCTGCAGGCTATAAACTTTGCTTCAGGGAGATATATGGTACATATGGAAATACCGACTATATCAGGTTTTTCCTTAATTAATGTGTCTATATGTTCTGTTACTATGACATCTTTAATATCCAGATATTTTTCAAGATAACCTGCTATATAAAGTAAGCCTAACGGCTCATACATGGAAATCTTCTCTTCACTTATAGCTCTTATAAGTCCTAATTTCATTTTATTTTCTCCTAAAAACAGGAGTGAATAGTGAGTAATACCTTATTCTTTTCACTTTTCACTGTAATTAAATTTTATTCTTCCTTATAACATTCATAATGACCCTTCTCCTTCTGAAGTAAGTCCAGCGAATAAAGAATTCTTTTATCATCGGGATATTTCAGAAGCAATTCTTTCCATATTTTTTCGGATTCTTCTATTTTTCCGCAGGACAGACAGGAAAAACCAATATTAAAAGAGACATTATATTCCTCTTCAGGAACAAGTTCCATAAGTTTTTTATAAATAGTCACAGACATTTCAGGCTCAAAATCCATTATGGATACATAAGCCATAAGATTATAAAACCTTACATCTTTACGATTTATTTTCAATGCTTCTTTTGACACTATACCGGCAGAATCCCATTTACCGAGCCGGAGAAAACACATGGCAAGAAGATGATATAATTCCATATTACCGGGATCCAGTGTCAATCCTTCCCTGCAACAGTCTATAAGAGCGTACACTGTTTCATACCTTTCAGGATAAAGACTGCCTGCTTTACTTATAATCTCCATAGCTTCAATGATTTTTTTTTCTTTAAATGTTTCTTCCCATAACTGTTTATAATATTCAAATGTTTTATCTACATGGGTCATATTACTTCTCCTTTAAATAATATGTAATTCTATTACTATTATGAGATAGAGTCAATATTAATTTTTCAATGGTAAAAATATATACAGAACAGAAAAATAAAAGAAACTATCCCGGATTTTTTTGACTTCCGGGACAGCCCCTTTTAAACTATGGAATATTTATCGGCCAGACTTATGTTTATTTACCGAGCATTTTATTCATAGCCTGTTTCCACTGAGGAACTTCTTTATTAAAGAGAAGCTCGTCATATTTGCCTGATACACTGCCATAGCTGGGTATTTCCAGGTTTAATCCATGAGCATTGCTATAACGTGGTTCCTGATGCTGATTATGGATAATAACTTCTTTTACGGCAGCCATAAGGTTCTGTGCTGCTGCTTTAAGATTCGGATCTGTTATGGAAGAATCCTTTGCTATAAGTTCGGCAAAGTGATAGGCATCTTTTCCAGAGCTGAATTTCATTGTTTTTCCTGCAAGACCTTTCAGCGTTGCATTTGGCGTAGATGTTGCAAGAAGTGCATCGGCAAATCCACCTGCTGCCTTATTAAACTCTGCCATTTTGGAAAGATCGAATGCTGACATAGTGGGAAGATCATTCTGGTGTGCTGCTGCAGAATCTACCTGTTTCATGGCAAATTCTTTCGGATCTAAAGTTATTCTATTTCTTAATCTTTCCTGTGTATCACCGAGTACTTCCGGTGACATCAATAAATTTTTATAACTGTGTCTCTGAGGAGCCACTGTGTTTCCATCTTTATCTTTCAATACATCGTTATAGGTCCATCCTGCTCCGCCTTCACTTTCCTGGGAAGCAACCATGAAGTTTGTATGATCTTTCAATTCATTTGCAACTTCGCCTGTAGCCATAAGGCAGCAATCGAAGGCAACTATATCCAGTTTTACACCTGTTTCTTTCTGTGCCATATCAAGAGCCTGTCTTATCTGAGGAGTACTCATCCATCCGCCTGTAGAGTCATCGGAAATAGCTCCTGACCATCCGCCGCCATGATCGCCAATATCAAGCATATAATGTTCTGCAGGGAATTTCTTCATTGTATCTATTATGAATTTTGCCAGGAATTTCGGATCTGCTGTATTGACAAGACCATGATTTTCAAGAACTTCAGACTTCAATCCAGGTGTTTTATCCTGTGTTATATAATAAGTTTTAGCGCCTTTTCCTCTGTTAAGGTCGAGTAAAGCCACAATATTTGTATTTTCATCAGAACCGATTCTTTCCATTTCATCTACATCGGATTCTATATAGGGTGCTAAATTATTGTCACCTGCTGCATAATGCATAAATGTCCATTTCTTTACAGAAGTACTTTCTCCGGTGCTCTGACCGAGTACGACTCCGTCCTGAGGAAGGGCTGCACCTTCTTCTTTCGGTTTCTGCTGACTCACCTGAGGTGTGTAGGCCTGAATACTGGTATTGTTATTAATTTTCATTTATTATTCCTCCTTCTGACATTAAAATAAATCTATTACAATTATAATACAATAAGATTCTCAAAAAGTCTGTTAAAAATTTGTTAACATTTAGACAAATTTTTAAAGATCAAAATCTACAGGAACAAAATTACTGTGACAGCATGCCGATCATTACACCGAATCTACCTGTTTTGCCTTTTTCCGCTCTGTGAGAAAAAAACAGATCATGTCTGCAGGATGTACAGAGAGAGGAAACTTCTAAATGTTCTTCTTTGATACCTGCCTCTATAAGCTGAAATTTCAGGGCTTTCTTCATATCAAGATATAATGAACCATTTTTCTTATGGAAAAATGTTTTTCCTGATTTTCCGAAATTATTATAAAATTCCGAAAAAACATCATGACCTGTCTCATAACAGCAAACATCTATACAGGGGCTTATACCGACGATTATATCAGAAGGGTGACAGTTAAAAAAATTTTCCATTTCTCTGATTGTTTTTACTGCCAGCTTTTTCACGGTTCCCCGCCATCCACAGTGAGAAATTCCTATAACTTCTTTCACAGGATCATAAAAAACTGCTGCAGCACAGTCTGCCACAACAGCCATAAGTAACAGATCTTTATCATTACATATAAGACTGTCTGTTTTTTCTATGCCATCATCCCAGCTAAATGCACCTTTTCCTCTGTCTGCTCCGGTAACTACTTCCAGATTATCACTGTGAATCTGTTCCATAGCTATAAGGTTATTAAGAGTAAATCCAAGCTCTCCCAGGGCTTTTTCTCTGTTGGCAATAACCGAATTAGAATCATCATTTACATGGACTCCGACATTGAGTGAATGGTAAGGATAAGAACTGTAACCACCTGTTCTGGGAAAAACTGCACATTTCACATGAGGGTAACATGAAAAATATTTAAATGTAAAGTAAGTAAGAGGTTCTGTAGAAGCAAATACTGTTTCTGATAATTTCATAATCGCTTTTTTGACTGTTTCCGTTACACGAAAAATTTTACAATCTCGTTATTTCTGTTATTCTTCAGGTAAATCTATAACTTCTTTTTTAGGTAAAGTAAATGTGAAAATAGTGCCTTCATTGACGCGACTCTGAACCCAGACCTGACCTCCGTGAAGGGTAATAAGCTCTTTTACAAGTGCAAGGCCGAGACCTGTACCGCCATATTCTCTTGTTGTACTACCGTCTATCTGTCTGAATTTTTCAAATATTATATCGAAATTTTCTTCCGAAATGCCTATGCCGGAATCCGCAACGGCTATCTCAAAGTATCTTTCTTTCTCTTCTACCCTCAGTTCAACTCGTCCGTCATAAACATTGAATTTTATGGCATTATCCACTAAATTTCTGATAATTCTCCTCAAACGCTGCGGATCTGCATAAGCAGGATTTATACCGGGAGGAATATCGGCTGTAATAGTGATCTTTTTCCTTTCTTTCTCATTTGAGAGACTGTCCAGACACTCTTCTATAACTTCTGTCAACATAACTTCCTCGCGGTTTAATACTATTCTGTTGGTCTGAACAAGAGAAATATCCAGAAGATCATCTACCAGTCTGAGCATATGTTTTCCATTTTCAAGAATATATCTGCTGCATCTCTGGTATTTATCATTTACCTCACCCAGTCTTCCGCTGACTATGGTTTCGGAAAAACCAAGTATGGAAGTCAGAGGAGTTCGTAATTCATGACTTATATTGGCCAGAAACTCATCTTTAAGTGCATTGGCATCCTGTAACTGTCTGTGAGATTCCTGCAGTTCTACAAGGGTACGCTGTAAATTCTCATAAAGCTGTGCATTATCTATTGCAACAGCAGATTGATTCGAAAGGGCTGTTAACAGTTCAAGATCGGATTTGTTAAAAACACCGCTGTTAACTCTGTTATCTATATAAATAACACCGAGAATTTTATGTTTTAATTTAACAGGTACACACAGTATTGATCTTATTTCATGAAGAAGTATACTGGAACTTTTTTTGAACCTGGGATCCTGAAGGGCATTTGTACTTAAAACACTTTCACCTGTTTCTGCAACTTTCCTTACAATACTTCTGCTCAGTGAAAGATCGTCTTCTACAACCTCCTGCTTATCCATACGTCTTGCAGTTTTAAAAACAAAATCTCCCGTATCTTTATCAATAAGTACAATATATCCTCTCTCTGCTTTCATAACCTCTAAAACCATGTCCATAACACGGTTCAAAACTTCGTTAATATCCAGAGTAGAATTAATTACCTGCCCTACCTGATAAAGGAGGGCAAAACGATCACTCTTTATATTCGGGAGAATCTTCGAACTTCCAGAACTTTCTGACATGACGAATTCCTAACACTGCTTTTTATATAAGTACAAATTGAACAATAATAATACATTATTATAACAAAAATGTTCCTTAAAAACAATATGTAGCAAAGATTTATTATAGTTAGTTTCATAACAATTCATAATTAATGAGTGAGTAGTGAGTAGTGAATAGTGAGTGAAATTGCCATATTCTATTCACTACTCACCACTCACTATTCACTTAAATTCTAATAAGTTATAAAATACACTATATTAAGTGAATAGTGAGTAGAAAGTAAAATTCCATTTTTTTTCACTTTTCACTCTAACAGGCATGACCGTATCAGTCACAACCAGATATGAAAATGAATAAACAGTGGAGCATAAAACTTCATCATTTTCATATAAATATATTCTATATAAATTCACCGGCCATCTTTTTAAACTCTCTCCCATTCTCTCAGGCAAAAATTTCTTGTCTCTTTCATAACAGCTTCAAAATCCACATCATACATAAAATTATCTCCATGAACACTAAAAAGCCTGTGAATCTCATAGTTCAAATTGTCCATAATATAAATCAATCTATCAATAGACGCTACTTTATCTTCAGACGCCACAATATCATTACAATCAGGGTAGGGGCCTATAGTCCAGTCACCTGTTATCATAGTTCCTTTAAATACTATCATAAGATCTTCATAGGAATGTTTCGGTGCATATATTAAATATAACGGTTCTCCTCCTATATCAATCTGATAAAAATCAGTAGAAAAAACCTCATCGAACAACCCTTTATTATTTGCTATTTTCTCACCGTATATTCTTTTATTTTTTGTCCAGTAAATATAAAAAAAACTCTTAATAAAATAATCATTATAAAAAGACGTATGTCCCAGAAGTTTTGCTTTCGGGAAGGCTTTTTTATAATGAAATATAGAATAGATATGATCAAGATGGGAATGGGAGCAGAGAATATATTTCGGCCCTTTTAATCCCTCTTCTTTTATGAATTCTTTAATATATTCAACAGGACGGTCCTGTCTCCTGATAAAAGGGGGCATTTCCATAAGTACACATTCACCATTTGCTTCCAGAAGCCATGTAGCACATAAAGGATTGCCGTAACGGCCTATCATATAAATTCCATCGGCACATTTATTCATAATCGGTGAGAGGTGAGGGGTGAAAGGTGAAAGAAAATTACTTCTTCTCACTTCTCACTTCTCACTTCTCACTCTTCACCACCTCACGATTTAAATATAACTACAAGAGGCACTATAACTTCTTCAAGAGAAATAGAGCCATGAACATATCTATTTTTCCCGTAAGAGACTTTATTTATTTCACGAAAACCATGATCGGAAAATAAAATCAACATAGTCTTCTGAGGCAAAGATTTCATATAAGCTTCAAGGTATACACCCAGTTGAAGATCTATTTCCTGATATAAAATATGGAGGTCTTCACAGGAATTATGTATTTTATTATCTATCAAATTATATTTAGTAAAATGTTCAAGACCGGCAGTCTGCTTCCTTTCTTCCTGTAAATTATTTTCTTCTTCAAAAGGCAGTTCATCAAAAGAAAATACATCCAGAGTGGCTTTAGAAGGCCAGTCTGACACATGGAGAGATTCCATCTGAACAGATGTAACAGTAGGTGCATGAGCCCACAGAGGAATTTCTCTCACAATACGACACATAGTAAAAGAAGAAAATCTCTTTTTCTTGATATAACCCCATAAATCCCATCGCAAACCGTCTAAAAGTAAATATTCTATATGGTCTGGCCTGAGAGAATTAGTGTACATCGGCAGAATATCAGAAATAATATCCTGTATGAAATAAGGTCTCGGCTTTTCCCCCTTTTTCCATTTAACATAACTCGTAGAATAAAATTTAATAAATTCATCATTATATAATTTAAATATTCCGTCCAGCCTGTCTTTTAACTGATGCAAAAATATATCTTCAACAGCAGAGTAAACTTTTACAGAGTTATTAAAAGAACAAAGCCAGTAATGAAGAAAAGAAAGATATAAAGAGAACACCTTTTCCCACTGTAAATAATTATTCAGTTTATCACAGTGATATTTATCCAGAGCATCAATAGATCTGTTGATGGAAAAAAACAATTTGAAGGCTCTTTCTTTATCGCCTTTATTCATATCCGTATTATTATAAAAATCGAGAAGTTCCTGTCTGTTCACAAGAGACGGTCTGTCATGCAATAATTTAAACAGTAAATAACAGGCCCTTTCCCTGATAAATGAAAAGATTTCTTCTTTTTTTATTATACTTAAAGTCATTAATAATTTATCGTCTGAAGAATTATCAGTAATGACATTCCAGAAAGCTACTTCAAGTTTTTCCTGAAATATTATCCCCTCTCCGTCTTTTATGAGGGTTCCGGCAAGGTCCTTCTTTTCGAAAAAAATATATTTACCGAATTCAATGAGAGTATCGTAATCTTTCTCAATATCATAAAGTGAAATTCCTGTGAGTTGAGAAATTTTTTCCTTATAATCAATGGAATGGAACGACATCCATAGCAAAACCCATAAAAGAAAATTAAACTTTTCTTCTCCCACTTTCTGATAAAGAGGTGACAGTTCTGGAAATCTTTCATGTATCTCCAGTCTTAGAGGCAATTCTCTATGAGATGAAGTCTTTGATATTACCTTTACATAGACCCTGCTGTCCAGAACTTCCCCTCCTGTTATCCATTCCTGAAAGATGTCCATAAGCTTATCTCTGGGAAAACTTCTGTCAAGTATATTATCACAGAGCTCGTCAACATTCCTCGTAACAATGATAAACCTGCCGCCGAGGGCTTCATTGATGGCATTTATGACGTCAGGAGTCACACACTCTCTCAGGTGTGCAAGTAACCTTATATCGTTCGGATCTATTTGAAGCAATTGCCTGAGGGAAGAAGCTATTTTATTTTCTCCTATCTCTTCAAGTCCTTTCAGTACATAAGAGAGATTTTCTCTGTATCTTTCCTCATGAAGAGCGGCAAGGTATTCTTTTATTCCTCTCTCTATTATACCTTCCACCTCTTGCACAGAAGGAAGTGAAAGGTCTTTACCCGGGAGAAATCCGCAGGTACAGAGAGGTTTTCTTCTGATCAGTCCGGGCTCGAAATAACGGCATTTTTGTTCCATTATCCTGGCAATATATCTGTCTACTTTTACCCTGTCATCCTTTACGGACAGGAAAGAAATCTTCGAAAAATGCTTGAGGAACCTGTATCCTTCGGTATCTTTAATTTTATCGAAAACAAGGAATCTTTCTTCTGAAAGAACAGTCATATGTTCCTGCTGATACACATATTGATACATAGTGACAAATTTTTCAAAATTCTCCTGCAGTTCCTTCATATAATCTGCCGTAAATACCCTGTTTGTATCGGAGAGAATTTTGCTTACCCCCTTTTTCTCTTCTATAATAAGTAAATAATTTTTCTCTTCAGGAACGGAGAAACCGGGATAATTTATATAATGGTAAATAAAAAGATATTTATCAACATATTTAAAGAAGAAATTCTTTATATGTTCAAATTTTTCAAAGGTTTTGACGAAACAGGTGTTCTCCTGAAGAAAGAGGGATAATCTTTCAAGACCATCGGGGGAAGAATAAGAGATTTTAATTTCATCCAGAACGGATTTTACCGTTTCCATGTCTTTTCTTATAACAGTCCAGTCGAAATCTTTCAATCCCTGATAATTACAGATTTTATTGATTTCCACGGACATTTTATCCAGTTCTTCTTCCATTTCTCTTTTTTTCTGACATAATATGGCCCATATTTCCTGCTGATTTCCATAGGTAAAATCTTCTTTCTGGTATTTCTGAGGCAGAAATGGCAGAGAACGAATTCTTTCCTGAAGAGAAGAAGGGATAAGCTCTCCCGGCAATATATGGGTAATCTTTTCAAAATTGCTTCCGTTTAACTGGTTTAATCCTATCTTTCTGTCTTCATTTACCGGCGTGATTAAACCTGAAAATATAAGGGAATAGACAAGAAGTTCGAACTGCAAAGAAGATATGCCGAAAAGCCCTTTTCTCATCTGCCAGTATATATCTTCGAGAAGATTTTTTTCTTCAAACATAAGAGATAAAAAGAGAGATGTAATCTCACTTTTTCTGGGAGAAACAGACAGTTCGAAACCTCCGGGGATTTTCCTTACAAGCTTCATGGGCTGAAGAAATCCCTCTATGATCATTCTCAGGCCGTAATCAGGATTTCTGTCTATAATCATCCTTCCAGGCCTTAAAAACCTGTCTATGAGATCTTTTATTTTATTCCTTGTCAGTGCAGGCATAAAAGGGGATATATCTATATGTTTCGGATAAATATATTCCAGAACGGAAGAGGAAACCTGTTCCAGTATATGATCAAAAGAGAAAAGCTCATTTATTACGGAATATTTTATATCGGAAGGAAAAAATATAAATCTGCCCGATTTATAGCTTTCTGTGATCAATGAAAAAACTTTTTTTCTTTCTTTATCTAAAAGAGATGACAGTAATTCCAATGCTCTTTTACCTGTAACGGAAGTGTCTTCTTTATATTCTTCCCATAACATCAGGTGAGAAAAAGCTTCCCTGAACGGTCTTTCATCGATGATTTTTTCAGGAAGCCAGAAGATGAATGATTTTTTGTATTCTATAAGAGGAACTATTGTGTTCTCTAAATATTTAATCTGTTTATCTATTTCAGAGGGAGTGGCGATAAAAAGGACAAAATCCATTTCGCTTTTTGCCATCTGCTCTGAGAGAAGGGCAAGCTTTTCATCGGTAAAACGGGTAAGAGACGTTATGACAAGCCCTGCTTCACGGGATGTATTCTGCCATGTAACGGTTCTCCTTGTAAGGGAATGGAGGCGAAAGTGAGCAATGGGAAAGAGAGGATCTGTAAACCATGGGAATAATTGTTCGTATATTCTGCTATCTTCAGGGAAAAGACTGTTTTCTATATATTCTGTCTTTCTCTTTATAATAAGATTTATATCTGCTTCCATATCTATAAAATAAGAATTTTCATAAGGTTTCTTATGTTTTACCGTACCTATATAAGCACCGTTTCTGCAGAGTTTCTCAAGTATATCACTTATATACTGATAGTTTATCCCTGACTCTATATCTGTGACTCTGTAGAGAATAATTTCTGCAAGGTTTTTTACTGAATAAAGTTTTTTTATTGGAAGTATGGCAGATATAATCAGAATTTTTATCAGCCTGAAAGCCAGAACTCTTTCTTCGTCGGAAGGAAAAAGCTTATCCATTTCATGTTCGTAATATTTATAAACTATGTCATGATATGGATTAAGTCCGACAGTTTCTTTTATTCTTACCCTGAAATGATCGAATATAAGGTCAGGTGTAAGGAGCATATCGTCTGCACATTGAAGTATACCTTCTATATTCCTCGTATCATCGCCTTTTATCTCATAATGGATAAAATCTACAACACCTCGTTGCTGGGAAAAAAGAAATTTCAGATTATCCAGTAAAAAAACCGTTTCAGGGTGAACAGGATAAAGGGAGACGAATCGTTCTTCAGTCACTCCCCATGACGAGAAAGCTACTTTAAATTTTTTATATAAAATTTTCAGTCTATCTATGGCACCATCCTGTTTTATTATGAGTCTTCCCTTTATTAGTTCTTCTATGTGTTTTCCTGTGAGAAAGAGTCTCACAGGGTATCTGTCCTTTATTTTATTGAACACATAGGGGGAGATCTCCCCTGTTTCTTCTATTCTTTCCTGAAGGCTCCCCGCTATCCACAGAGGAAGAGAAGAAGAAATTTCTCCGAGAAATTGTAAAAATCTTATATCTTCATTAAATTTTCTCCCTGTAGGTTTGGAACGGAGAAATTCCGACAGTTCATCAATAAGGAATACTGCCCCCGTATAGCCTGAGGAAGAAAGTATCTTCATAAAATCGGTAAAGAAATATTTTCGTGAATATTTAAATCTATAGGGCAGATCAAGTTTTCCTATGAGTTCTTCCAGTAAAGACAGGTCTCCCCCGTCAGAGAGAACATCTGCCTCTGAGCATCCTTTTTCTGAGAGAAAAATCTCAAGGTCTGTCTTATAACGGACAGTTAAAAGACTTATTATATCATCTTTAAATCTCTTCATATCGGAGAGAATACTTTTACCTGTCAGTTTTTTGATGTACATATCCAGCGAGAAAGAAATAATATCTTCAAGGCTTTCACTGCTGCTGTATTCCAGAAGAGATAAATTTAAAACAAATTTTTTTTCACTTATAACATTCAGTGCCAGTTCGGAAAGTTCTGGACATGACTGTAACAGAGTGTGAGATACAGGTTCAGTAAGTAACATGCTTAATACGGAAAGAAAATGGGATTTCCCTGTACCGTAACTGCCCTGAAGGAAAAATCCCTGTCCCTTTTTCCTTGAGATTTCTCTTAAGACTACTGTGAGATTTTCTATTACTTCACCTGTGAGTATAAAATTTTCGCAGAGAAGTTTTTTCAGATTTTCATCTGAAAGATCGGAAAATTTAACTACTGTTTTTACCGGTGGGACCTGGATCAGATCTTTTACAGAGTTCATAACAGTTTCCTTTTATTAGTACAACTCTCAATAATTTTTACTTCTTCATCTGTAATTTCGCAGGTTATTTTCCAGATAATTTTTCTTATAGTATGAATTTTCATAGAAAAATTACAAAAGTTTTACCATCTTCTTCTTAAGTCCCCAGAGCTTCTTCTCAGAAGGATGTTTTTTTATGGCTTCTTCTATTAATTTTACAAGAGCCTCTATTTCTCCTGTTTTTTTACATGCAGAAATCAATGAGGTTTTCACGTAATAATCTCCCGGATCATGAAGAAACACTTTACTGAGCACCGATATGGCATCACTGAAATGTCTCATTTTCATATAACAGAAACCGAGCTGTTTTAAAATATAAATATCTCCTGCCATTTGCTCCAGGGCAAGGGTGTAATGTTTTACTGCTTCGTCAAATCGTTCAAGTTCTTTAAGTTTACCTGCAAGGAAAAGTCTTAAATGAACATTCCCGGAAACAGATGACACATTCAGGATAGAATCCAGTTCTTTAACAAGTTCTTCAGGAGGTTTACCTGCAGATTTTACTTCAATATATTCTCTGTAAAGAAATTTATCGTCACGACATTTTTTTACAAGTCCTTCATAAATGTCCGTTGCTTCTTTATAGAGTTTCAAATGCTTATAGCATCTTGCAAGAAAGGTAAGGGTTTTTAGATCACCAGGTCTTTTTGAAAGTGACTCATGACAGATATTTACTGCTTCGGAGAACTCGTTATTCTTCATAAGAGATTGTATCAGTCTCCTGGAAACATAAGGATTTTCTCCGACAGACATGGCAGTTCTGAAATACTCAATGCCATCTTTATATTTTCTTTTTTTAAGAGACACGTCTCCCTTTATTATAAGAGCTCTCTGATTATTAATTTCTCTCGACAACACTTCATCTGCAATAGATGAAGCTTCATCGAGCCTGTCCTGCCGGCAGTAGAGGTCTGCAAGGCTTGTAAGCAAAAGATTATTATCAGGTGCTCTGTTTAAACCTTCAAGAAGTTCTTCTTCGGCACCTCTGTAATCACCTATTTCTTTTAATTTAAAGGCAATATCGAGTTTTGTATTTATATTATCCATTAAAGTCGTGAGTCGTGAGTCGTGAGTCGTGAGTAGAATTTTTACTCACGACCCTCCACTCACCGGATTACAAAATTTATGCTTCCAGTTTTTCCATTCCCCTCATATAAGGTTTAAGCACATCCGGAACCAGAACAGTGCCGTCATGGTGCTGATAATTTTCCAGTATGGCAATTACAGTCCTTGGCAATGCAAGGGCAGAACCGTTCAGGGTATGGGCAAAAACAGGCTTACCTTTCGGTTCGGGCCTGTATCTTATACCGGCTCTTCTTGCCTGAAATTCGCCGAAATTACTGCAGCTTGAGACTTCAAGCCATTCATTACATCCGGGAGACCATACTTCCAGATCATATTTAATCATGGCTGTAAAACTCAGATCGCCTGTACACATTTTTACAACTCTGTAGGTAAGTCCAAGTCTTTTCAGTATATCCTCTGCATCACCTACAAGTTTATCAAGTTCTTCCATAGATTTCTCTACTGGCACAACCTTTACAAGTTCTACCTTATCAAACTGATGGCCTCTCTTAATGCCTCTCGTATCCTTTCCGGCTGACATTTTTTCTCTCCGAAAACATGCCGTATAAGCCACATAATTAAGAGGAAGCATTTCTCCTTCTAAAATCTCTCCTCTGTGAAGGTTTGTTACAGGAACTTCGGCAGTGGGGATAAACCAGAGATCCTCTTCTGCATCTCTATAAAGGTTTTCACCGAATTTGGGAAGATTTCCTGTACCGACAAGACATTCACCTTTTACCATATAAGGAGGATATATTTCCGTATAGCTATGATATTCCGTATGGACATCGAGCATCCAGTTAATCAAAGCTCTCTGTAATTTAGAACCTCCTTTTTTCAGTACATAAAATCTTGTACCTGAAAGCTTTACACCCCGTTCAAAATCGATTATACCGAGCTTCTCGCCAATTTCCCAGTGAGGAAGGGGCTTAAAGTCAAAATTCTTTTTTTCTCCTTCAGTTCGCACGATTATATTTTCTGTATCATCTTTTCCGACAGGGACAGACTCATGGGGCAAATTTGGTACAAGAAGTAATTTCTCAGCAAGTTCTTCTTCCACCTTTTTTATATCTTCATCCAGTTCCCTGATTTTATCCCCCACTTCTCTCATTTCTACGATAAGCTTTTCTCTTTCTTCTTTATCCTTCATCTTTCCAATCTGTTTTGACGTACTGTTTCTCTTTTCTTTAAGACGTTCCACTTCATAAGTAAATTCCCGCCTCTTTGTGTTCAGTAATACTATATCATCTACAGGTGCTGTGGCATTTAATTTCACAAGTTCTTCTTTTACAAATTCAGTTTTTTCACAGATTAATTTTACGTCTATCATTGTTTTATAATCTCTCCTTTTTTTATCAGTCACGTGCGTTATAATCGTGATGCGTGATGAGTGATGGGTGATAAGTATTTTCAGCAGTACCGGACGAACACGGTTCGCCCCTACTCTTCAATTTTCACTTTTTCACAAAGCCCCACACTCCCACTTCATATTGATTTAATTTAAGCGTAACTTTTCCCTCTTTAACCTTTATATCCCTGCCCAGAATCTTTTTATATTTTTCCGAAGAAATACCGTATAATCCGTCTGGAAGAGAGGTCGAAATATTTACATTTCCTCTTTTGCCTTTGTTCATGGCTACGAGTACAACACTTCCGTTCAATTCTCTCTCATAAACATACACGTCATCACTTACAAAACGTATTTTCTGTATCCCTCTCGATATGGCAGGATTATTTTGCCTTAATATTGCCAGTTTATTTATATTTTTAAAAAAAGTCCCGTCAGTTGAAAAATTATTCATCATCTGTCTGTTATAAGGTTCTCCTCCGACACCCCATGTAGAAGGAGTATCATTATGGATGAACTGTTCACTTCCGTAATATATACATGGTATACCTCTCGATGTCATTATAAGATATATGGCCATTTCAAATTTTTTCTTTCCTTCACGTTCAGTAGCTCCGTTTGCTATGGCAGTAGAAATAAACCTGGGCATATCATGGTTATCGACACATGTAACCATAGAATACGGGTCTTTCAGTTTTTCATCAAGCCTGAGTGCTTCAGGTATTAAAGTGAAACTCATGTTTCTGGCGATAGCAGATGTGATGGCTTCCTGAAGGTTAAAATCTATGACAGATATGTCACTTTCTCTGTCAAATTTTACAATTCCTTTGAGGGCAAATTCCCTGTCACTTTCATTCCTGAAATTTCCAAAAGACCATTCTCCGAAAATAAATACATCTTTTTTAGAGTATATCTCAGAGGCAAAAGATTTCATATATTTACATGGTATATGACGGGCTGTATCAATACGGAAACCGTCTATGCCATGAGACAGCCACATAAGACCGGCTTCTTTAAGATAAGTATCTACCTGAGAGTTATTATGATTAAAATCTGTAAGATCAAAAAGACTCTTATCTTCCCATTCCCTTTCATTCAAAACAGTAAAATCTATAGAGCCTTTATGGTGAAACCAGTTATCAGGGTCTTTACTGTAAGTTGCTTTAAGGACTCCGCTGTCATAAACTGCACCGTCACATCCCTGACCGTAAGGGCTTGTATGGTTCAAAACAAAATCAAGTATTATCTTTATACCCATGTCATGAGCAGTCTTTACAAGCATATCAAATGTTTCCATTGAACCGAAATAAGGGTTTATTCTCTTAAAATCTTTTCCCCAATAGCCATGATAGGCACTTATCTTTTCTGTACCGTATATATACAGATCTTCAGTATTTTCAACTACAGGAGTAATCCATATAGCTGTAGCCCCAAGGCTTTTTATATATGGCAGTTTATCTATAATACCCTGAAGATCGCCTCCCCAGTAAAGTTTCCACTCCGATTTATCAGAAGAGAAGATCTTTCCTGCAGGATTATTGGAAGGATCACCATCGGAAAATCTGTCTATTAAAATAAAGTAAATAGTTTCTTTCGTAAAATCCTTTGCATAAACTCCGGTAACTTTAAAAAAAGCAAAGAAGACCAGAATTAAAGTCAAAATTATAAACATATGTTTCACTTATAAATGCCTCCTGATGATTTATCATAATGCGTGACAGGATTATAATTCTTCATTTATGCCTGTAACTGAATATCTTTAGTTCACATTATTTATTATTGAAGAGAACATAGAAATAGCTATCATAGGTACCATAACGTAAAATATGTAATCAGTAACGTTTTTCTACGGGTCACGCGTTACGCATTACGCGTTACGATTTTTAAATTATAACATAAAAATATTCTACAGGCAAACTTCCGGCAGGATAAATACAATTTCCGGCGAATTGCAAATTTCACTTTTTATATTTATTTTACGGAGAAAACATGTGAAAGAAAATCCTGCGGAATTTACCCGGAAACAAGAAGCGGAAGATTGTGAAGGGATACAATCCAGATTGAGTCATAATATGCTGGATATGATAAGCGAAGTTGACATTAATGGTATAAGAACTTATGTAAGTCCTTCTCATAAAACTATTATTGGTTATGAAACAGATTTTCTGAGAGGAAAATCAGTCTTCGAATTTACACATCCTGACGATATGGAAAGACTAAAATATGAATTCAATAAAGGTATAAAAGAACAGAAACCGGTAAAAATCGAGTATAGAAGGCTTCATGCTGACGGATATTATATATGGGTAGAAAGTATAGGAAACGCCGTCTACGATAAAGACGGTAAATTTATCGGTGGAATTATAACTACAAGAGATATAACAGAAAGAAAAAAACATGAAAAAGCTCTGGAATACAGACTTGCCATAGAAAAATTAATAACATCTCTTGCAACGGGTTTTATAAATATTTCAACATGTGATATCGATGAAGAAATAAATAAATCATTAAAAATTCTCGGAACATTCATGGGTGCACCCAGAGCCTGTATTTATATTGTTTCGGATACTGATAAGACCGAAGTATATGAATGGCATATTGAAGGACATAATGGAGGGCTTACCATCAATCCGTCAATAGAACTTTTTAGCCGGATAATAAGCAAATTAAAATCCGGTGAAGTTGTTTGTATTTCGAACATATCGGAAGTGCCTGAAGAAGCAGAATATCTGAAAAACTCAGGCATCTACTCCCTCATATCAATCCCCATCATAACCCATAACATATTCACAGGATTTATCGGCTTCGAAAATTTCTCTTCGGGAAAAGAGTGGAAAGAGGAAGATATAAGACTGATGAAACTTATGGGAGAAATATTCACTCATGCCGTAGAAAGAAGAAATATGGAATATGCTCTCCATAACCGGCTTGCCATAGAAGATCTTGTAACGTCCATATCTACCAATTTTATTAATATATCCTTTGAGGATATAGACAGGGAAATAAATAAGACACTGAAAATCATCGGAGAATTTTCAGGGGTTGACAGATGCTTAATATCTGCCTCTTCCGATGACGGAATGACTGTTGAATATCTCTATAAATGGAATGCCCCTGATGTAAATGAAACAGAAAAAATAACGGAAGGAATAAATATTGAACCTTTTCAATTGTTAAGAGAAAAAATATGTTCCTTTGATATCATTCATATACCGGGGATTTCAGATCTTCCCGGAGAAGCAGAAAAAAAATTCCGGACAGGTGCCGGTATTAAATCCCTGCTGAGTATACCAATGTTAATACATAATAATCTGAAAGGTTTTCTCACATTAAATTCCATCAGAAAAGAGAAAATATGGAAAGAAGAAGATATAAGACTTTTGAAACTGGTAGCAGATATATTTGTAAATATCTTAAAAAGAAAAGAATCAGAAGAAAAACTCAGGAAAAGTGAGGCCAGTCTGGCACAGACTCAGAAGATTACCGGGATTGGCAGTTACGAATCAAATCCGGCATCAGGGAAACTTATATGGTCTGAAGAGACTTTTCGAGTTACAGGAATGGATCCTCTCCGGGAAGAACCTTCTCTGGAGGAATATATAAATATGATCCACCCTGAAGACAGATTTACCGCAAAAGAAACAATAAATAAAGCAATAAGAGAAAAAAAATCCTTCGATATTGAATACAGAATAATACTTCCCGACGGTTCTTTAAAATACATCCAATCTATCGGTCATCCTGTTATAAATCATAAAGAAAATGTAAATAAAATAGTGGGAACAATTATGGATATTACGGAAAGAAAAAAGAGACAGGAAGAAAGGGAAAAAATAGAAGAACGTTTGAGATTTGTTCAAAAACATGAAAGTCTCGGGAAAATGGCTGGAGGTATTGCCCACGGATTTAACAATATACTTGCAAGTATCCTGGGATATACAGAAATAACCCTTATGGATCTTCCTCCTGATTCAAAGGTAACGACCTATATCAAGCAGATAGAAAAATCAGTATACCGTGGTTCGGAAATAACAAAACAAATGCTTTCCTATACAGGTCACGGAAAATTCATACTTGAGTCAATAGAGATATCAAAACTAATCAGAGAGATGTATCAATTTATACAAATAACAATTTCAAATAAATGTAACGTTGAATATGTTCTGGAAGAAAATCTGCCATATATAGAAGGAGATAAGGACCATATAAGGCAGGCCATAATGAATCTCATAATGAATGCTTCTGAAGCGCTGGAAAATAATAATGGTATAATTACTCTAAAAACGGGTAAAATAATATGCAACAGAGATTATCTCCATGATAAATACCAGGAAGAAAATCTTTCAGAAGGTATATATATATATCTGGATATATCAGATACAGGATGTGGCATGTCAGAAGATACTATGAGTAAAATATTCGACCCGTTTTTTACTACCAAATTTCCGGGAAGAGGCCTCGGCCTTGCAGCAGTTCATGGTATTATCAGAGTTCACAAAGGAGCTATAAAGGTCTTCAGCAAAAAAGGTGAAGGGACAACCATAAAGTTACTCTTCCCTGTTTTGAAATCTTTACATGAACAGGATCTAATAAAATCAAACATTCAGACTAAAGGTAAAACGATACTTATAATTGATGATGCAGAAGATATCTGTACAATAGTAAACAACATCCTTGAAAGAGTCGGGTTTAGAGTAATATCGGCACCTGACGGCATAGAGGGTCTGAAACTGTTCCGCGAATATATGGAAAATATATCCCTCGTAATAATCGATATGATAATGCCTGTTATGGATGGGAAAAAAACCTTTCAAGAATTAAAACTCATAAAAAGTGATATACCTGTTATAGTTACAAGTGGATATAATAAAGAACATGCTATGAAAATCATGGGAGTTTCAAATATTGCAGGCTTTATCCAAAAACCTTACAAAGGTAATACTTTGGTGGAACTAGTAAAAAAAGTAATAGCCAGGCAAGTATAAAGAAATTACAGTAGACTAAAATTTATATCTAGTATATAAATTTTGCAGGAAAAATAATATAATCCAGCGAATTTATTTTAAATAAAATATTTACCAGGAATAAAATCACATAAAAATCCGCCATTCAGGATAATGGGGTTGTAATTCTATAAAAAGCAGGCTAATTTCGGAGAAAATGTTATGAAAAAAATCATTGTAATTGAAGACATGGAATCTATGAGGGCATTAATCATTACGTTACTTCAATCCAATGGTTTCGAGGTAAAAGGCACAGGTGAAGGATTTAAAGGGATTGAAATGATAAAAGAATACATACCTGATCTGATTCTGTGCGATGTAGATTTACCCGATACTGACGGTTATGAAATTTTAGGTACCATAAGACAGGATGAAACTCTATCTATAATACCATTCATTTTCCTGACAGTTCATGCCAACAGTAACGATATACGTCATGGTATGTCCATCGGTGCAGATGATTATATAACAAAACCTTTTACGGAAAAAGAACTTATTTCTGCTGTAAAAGCAAGGCTCAGGAAACAGGAAATTTTAAACAAACATTTCCTTTTAATGGCCGATGCATCTCCTGTTATGATCTGGTTATCAGGGGCAGATAAATCATGTACTTATTTTAATAAAAGATGGCTTGACTTCAGAGGAAAAACTATGGAAGAAGAAAAACATAACGGATGGCTGGAAGGTCTTTATCCTGAAGATGTTACTCCCTGTATGGAAGCCTATAGAAAAGCGTTTAATGAAAAAAAAGATTTAGCCATAGAATATCGCCTGAAACGCTTTGACAATCATTACAGATGGATTCTTGAAACAGGTAATCCCTATTTTGATTCCGATGGATCTTTTGCAGGTTATATCGGTTCCTGTATAGATATTACGGAAAGAAAACAGATGGAAGAAAAACTGGAATCTTCCCTGAGAGAAAAAGAAATTCTCCTCAAGGAAATTCACCACAGAGTTAAAAATAACCTCCAGTTTATTTCCAGCCTTTTATATTTGCAATCTGCAAACATAGAAAATAGTCAAATTCGTAATATATGTAATGACATAAAAAACCGTATCTCTATGATGGCAAATATTCATGAACATCTCTATCAATCGGAAAATTTCTCCTGTATTAATTTCTCCAAACAGATTAACAGTCTTGTAAATAATATATATCAATCATACAGCAGTAATTCAAAAAAAATAGATTTCAATATAAAAGTAGAAGATATAGCGCTTGAACTGGATATGGCAATATCGTGCAGTTTAATTCTGAATGAACTCCTTACAAATTCTTTTAAATATGCCTTTACAGATAAAAATGACGGAGAGATATCGATAGAATTTTATCGTAAAGGTAAAAAATATGTACTTGTCTATAAAGATGACGGGAAAGGTTTTCCCGAAGGCATAGATCCATTAAAAACTAAATCACTGGGACTCCATATAGTTAAACTTTCCGTAAAACAGATAGATGGTAATATGGAAATAGATGGAACAAAAGGGATAAAATTCAAATTTGAATTTTCGGAAAATGACAGAGAACAGAAGAATCTCATAAAATCTGAATAAACGCGGATTATCTGTTTCATTATAAGAGCTTACAAAAAATATATTTAAAGGAGTAACCTATGAAAAAAGGTAGAATTCTTATAGTAGAAGACAATCTGATAGTAGGAGAAAGTCTCCAGCAAACACTTGAAGACAATGAATACAATGTGCCGGGAATAGTTCTTTCCGGAGAAGAAGCCCTTAAAGAAACAGAAGGAATAAAGCCTGATTTAATATTAATGGATATAAAATTGAAAGGTGAAATGGATGGAATTACTGCTGCAGAAAAAATATACTCTCATTTTGACATACCGGTAATATATTTGACGGCCTATTCAAGCAATTCTTTACTGGACAGAGTAAAACTGACCGGTTCCTACGGTTATATACTCAAACCTTTCAAGGAAAAAGAATTAATATTTAATATAGAAATGGCTCTTTATAAACATAGAATGGAAAAGTCTCTGAAAGAAAGTGAAGAGAGGTACAATCTGGCACTTTCCGAAACAGGACTGTGGGACTGGAATATAGAAACAGGAATGATTTATTTCAGCCGTGTTTATCATACAATGATCGGTTATGAACCGGATGAGATACCACCTTTTTATGATATGTGGAAAAATCTTATTCACCCCCGGGAGATAGAAAAATTTGAAGATATTATCAATGAAATTCTTAATAATAAAAAAGAACTCTATGAAATAGAATACAGAATGAAAACAAAAACAGGGGAATGGAAGTGGATTTTAAGCAGAGGGAAAGTAGTGGAAAGAAATGAGAAAAACAACCCTCTAAGAATGGTAGGAACTCATACGGATATTACAGAGAAAAAGAAGAAAGAAGAAGAAAATAAAAAAATCGAAGAACGTATCAGATTTATACAGAGACATGAAAGCCTGGGTAAAATGGCAGGAGGTATTGCCCACGGATTTAATAATATTCTTGCAAGTATACTTGGCTATGCTGAAATAAGTATACTGGAAAGTCCTCCTGATTCCTCTGTAATATATTATCTTAAAAAAATACAGAAAGCCACACATCGTGGTTCTGACATAACAAAACAAATGCTTTCCTATACGGGGCACGGAAAAGTCAACATGGAAGAAATAAATCTGCTATCATTGATTAAAGAAATGCATCAATTTATAGAAATAAGTATATCAGATAAATGTATATTTAAATATGAAATAGAGGAAAACATTCCAGCCATTCAGGGAGATGCAGGACAGATAAGACAGGTCATAATAAATTTAATAATGAATGCCTCTGAAGCAATAGAGAATAACAGCGGCACAATTACGTTAAAAGCTGGCAAAATCTTATGTAATGAAACATATTTATGTAAAAATTACCCTGAAGAACATCTTTTACCGGGAACTTATATGTATCTGGACGTATCAGATACGGGATGCGGTATACCGGAAGAAATTCAAGGTAAAATATTTGATCCTTTCTTTACGACAAAATTTCTGGGAAGAGGTCTGGGACTTGCTGCAGTACACGGTATAATCCGTGTCCACAGAGGTGCCATAAAGGTTTTCAGTAAAATCGGAAGAGGAACAACAATAAGATTGCTCTTACCTGCCCTGAGATATTTACAGGAAAAAGAAAAAATAAAAGAATTAACCGTGACAGAAGTTTATGCCGGCGGGAGAACTGTTCTTGTAATTGATGATTCAGAGGATATATGCACAGTGGCAGGTAAACTGCTGGGGAAGGCAGGTTTCACAGTAATGACTGCTTCCAATGGCCTGGAAGGACTGAAAATATTTCGTGCCAGTTGTGACGATATTTCTCTCATAATACTTGATGTAGCCATGCCTGTTATGAGCGGTGAGAAAGTCTTTAAAGAACTGAAACTCATAAAAAAAGAAGTACCTGTTATAATTACAAGCGGTTATAATGAATCTCACGCCATGAGCAGATTCGGTAAAACAGAAATTGCAGCTTTTATTCAAAAACCTTACAGAGGACAGGATTTAATAGAAATGGTGCAGAGTCTTATCAGGAAACGTAATTAGAGCCTATTGAAAAGGTAATATTTTTTCAAAACCTTTCCACTGCCAGGTTCTGGAGAAAAATATATACTGTATTAACAGCCAGTTGTAAATTATAATATATTTCATAACTTATTAGAATTTAAGTGAATAGTGAGTGGTGAGCAGTGAGTAGAATATGGCGATGTCACTCACTATTCACTATTCACTACTCACTCATTAATTATGAATTGTTATGAAATTAACTATAAATAGAGGCAAAATAGTAGATGTCTGTAAAAGCAGGTTTTATTTCAGGAGGATTATATATTTTTCGGAAGAGCCTGGCAGTGGAAAGCTATGGGGCGACTTTTCGGATAGGCTTTTAATAGCTGTCCCGTCATAGATTTCCGGTATCAATTATTCAGATTTCAGGTTTCAGGTTATGGGATCCTGACCAGACTCCCATAACCCATAACCTTTAAAACCATATTGTTTTTTTCAGGGGAACCTTAACAACATGAAACATTTTTTAAGCTCAATTTAAAACCTTTACGATAAAATGTTTCTACATAATCGAGTGTCAATAAACCATAATACTTTATTAATTCAGCTGTATCAGGAGATAACAGAAATTTAATTCCATCCTGTTCATAGAAAATATCCTGTTCTTTTGACTCATCCAGAGCCAATCCCATTCTGGGTCCTCCTCAGCCGACACCTTGAAAAATTACACGAAAATTTTTACCTGAGCTATGAGAAAGTTCTTCCTTTAATTTCTTAATTGCTATTTCAGTGATTGATAACATATTGTTCGGCCTCCTTTATTGAATTTTTATAGTACCGATGTCCTTTTACATTTATAGATGCAGAAAAATGATAGAAGATTCAAAAAAATTTCCTCTGTATATGCAAAAAGGCAAAAAGGATTCTGGATAAAAAAAGTAGAATGTAATTAAAAACTATCTGAAAAGTAGAATTAAAAATTAAACGTAAGCGTTCAGCTATCAGCAGTCAGCTTTTACAGCAATTATATAATAAATGTCGTTAATTCTATTTTTCAGACTGATTTACACAGTCAGGCTATGTAAGTTTTAGCTGATAGCTGAAGGCTGAACGCTTACGGTATTTGATGACTGTTCGGATAGGCTCTAAGGGGTTGTCAAGAAATAACCTCATCATATTTACAGTCTATATCGTGACGCGTTACGCGTGACGCGTAACGCGAGGATACTAATCGTTCTAACAATTTGCCGGAGTTATTTT
>CAYSLJ010000093.1:0-29748 GCA_964431735.1 uncultured Synergistia bacterium
AGACGCAAAATATTAACAGTCTGTAAAACCAGTTTGCCACACAACAGGATCATATATTTTCCGGAAGAGTCCGGCCAGGGACAGGTTTTAGAAATGGGTATGAACTTATCTGGAGCGGTAATTAGTGTTGATAACGGTAAAAATACTCCTGATTGATCACTGCTCTGTGGTGACGGGTGCTACGGGTGTTGGGTTAAGAAGATTAAACCCGGAACGTGGAGCCTGATTTTAATTGCTGCCTGATTTATCGCTGTCAGTAATTAGAAAAGTTTGTGTAGTTTTACATGGAAAAATTTAATGAACCGGTTGGCAGAAAACCGTCGTATGAAAATTTATTAAAGAAAATTTCAGAAATTACAGCTTTTTTTGTTTTTCTTACAGGTATTTTTGTTTTCCTTACATGGAAATTTGAAATTTTTATTTCTTTCCACAGGAGTTTCAGTCCCATGTCAGCCAATACTGCTTTTTCTTTTATACTTACAGGCATATCCTTATGGATGGTGCAGACAAAAAGAGTAAGTTTCGTTTTTTATTATCTCAGCAGAATATGTGCTTTTATCGTTTTTGTGATAGCTATTATTACAATAAGTGAATATTTATTTAATGTTAATCTATATATTGATGAGATATTATGCAAGCAGAATTATGGTTTTGAACGTTATCCTGGCCGTATGTCACCTTCTTCTGCATTGAATTTTATGTTAATCGGTATGGTCATAATATTTTTAGACATGGAAAGACCTGCTGGTTACAGACCTGCCCAGTATATAATACTTATGGTAGGAGTGAATTCATTTTTATCTGTTATCGGTTATTTACTCGGTATTGTCTCTTTATTTACTATAGGTCTGTATAAACCTGTAGCATTTCACACAGCTTTATGTTTTCTATTTGTTTCTATTTCAGTCATAATGTCCAGACCGGATAGAGGTTTTATAAAAATATTCACCGGTAATAATATTGCAGCATATATGTTACGTCATATCTTATTCATATCTTTTTCTATACCTGTACTTCTGAGTCTGTTATGTTTTTTCTGTCGTATAGGAGGTATTTATTCTGTATCTTTAGGCTTTCTTATATTTTTGTCGTCAAATCTTATTGTGTTTAGCTTTTTATTGTATTTTGCTTCATATTTATTAAATAATCTTGAACGTAAGTTCAATAAAGTGACGAATGATTTAAAGATAAGTGAAGAAAAATTTCACAGTCTTGTTTCCTGTGCCCAGGACGCCATTATTATACTTCAAGAAGGGAAGATTGTTTTTTGTAATGATTCAGCTATAAAGATATTCGGTTATTCTTATGAAGAAGTCAGAGGTAAAGAATTTCATATGTTCCTTTCATCAAATCTTTACAGTACATCTGAGAAAGTTGATATTAGCACGATACACACAGGGGAAGATTACTCAATTTCCAGTAAAATCTGTGAATTTGTTGCACTTAAGAAAAATGGTCACGAATTTTCTGCAGAGTTGTCTATTACTGCAGTAAAGCTTGATGATAAGTGGACAACTATAGGCATAATAAGAGATGTATCAAAATATAAAAAATACTGCGATAAATTAGAGAAAAATAATAAAGAAATGGAAAATACTGTTAATCGCCTCACTGAGGAATTATTAAAGATAAGTTTAAAGCTGAAAGAGATCGAATATGAAAAGGGTATTTATAGAACCGGTCAGAATAAAGCTTCTTGACGTAAACGTTATTTTACTCTATAATTCAAAAGATATTTGAGAGAATATTATGCGGGGGGATAATTTTTGTACTGCCTTGAATGTTATAATGAAAATGCCGACAATTCTCTCTTTTGCGAATATTGTGGGTGCCCCTTTGAAACAAATAATGAACAGGAAGAAGAGATTCTTAAAAATCGATATAAAATTATTACTTCTTTATCTTCTGAAAATACTGTTTTTCTTTCTTATGACTTAAATTTAAACAGACCATGTGTTGTTAAAATAATAGCGGATTTACAGGATTTATCTGATAAGGAGAAGATATATACCGGGAAATCCCTTAAAAAAGAGGCTTCTTTACTGACCAATTTACGCCATCCCAATCTTCCATGTGTTACTGATTATTTTTTAGAAGATGATTTTTTTTATATTATAATGGATTATATAAGAGGTGAAAATCTTGAAGTTCTGTTAAGAGACAGTCCCGGTAAGGCTTTGTCTGAAAGATATGTAATTCAGTGTTTAATACAGATGTCTCGAATAATGGATTATTTGTATAATTACAAAACCATGTTATACGGTAATCTGAAATTGAATAAATTTGTCGTAAGAGATAGTGATAAACTGATCATACTTGTAGATTTTGGCACAGTATCTATGAGAAATTTGATAAGTGACACTTCTACTGACAAACAGGATATAAGAAATGATATTTATCTTGCCGGTGCTATTATGTATCAGCTTTTAACAGGAAAGTATCCTGATGAACCTCTTAAATGTTCTTCTATAAGAGAGATTTTGCCTGAACTGTCGATGGATATAGATTTTATTGTCATGAAATGCCTTCAGGAACATGGGAAAGATAGATTTCCTGATTTTAATATTTTAAAACAAAATCTTCTGGAATTATATACATTAAAGTTCGGTACAGGAAATAAATATAAAACCGCTACGTTTATAACAAAGGATAAAGAAATTAAACATGACGATCTCCAGAATAAATATATAAAAATTCTCATTGTTGATGATGATCTTGACATATGTCAGAGCTTTAACAGCATGGTAAAATTTTTTACTGATATGAAGGTTCTTGGAATGGTCCATAACGGCCTTGAAGCAGTAAAAGCTGTTCTTGAACTTGAAGAAAAGCCTGATGTTATATTAATGGATCTCAGAATGCCGGAAATGGACGGTCTGGAAGCTACTGAGAAGATTATACAGAAATTGCCTGATACTAAAATTATAATATTAACGGCATATCTCAGGGAAGAAGAATTTCTGGAATGTTTCAACGCAGGAGCCACAGGGTATATATTAAAAGATGCAACCCTGTGGGAAGAACTGGAAAAAGCTATCAGGAAAGCTTTTGAAGGAGGTACTCCTATTTCTCCCGAAGCAGGTATTTTCTTAATAAAAGCACTGGCTTCTCACCATGCACACAGGAAGGGTATCCATGAACAGGTTATTACCGTTGATGACGAAAAAAACCCTCTAAAACAGGTATGTCCTTTTTGCAGGAATTTAAATAAAGATAAAGCAAAATACTGTACAGAGTGCGGTATAAATATAATTAAATTTCTGACAGAGGGAAAATTAGAAACAGCCTATGATAAAGACTTAAAAGAAGAAGAAAAAAATAATATTTCAGAAGACTTTCAGGAACAGGCTGAACGTGAAGAGACATATGAAGATGTTCCTGGATTCGGTATAAAAAACATCCTGGGTAAAGCCTTCCAGAGCCTGGATCATAGCTCTGCTCTTAAATTGCCTGAATTTATAACTAAAAAGCTTAATATCGGAGAAGCTGTTGAAATAGATCAGAAAACAAAGAAGAAATAGCCTGAGAATGTCATATATTTTTTATTTCTTCATCCAGTAATCTTCTTATAACATTTGCCAGTTCCTGTATCTCGAAGGGTTTCATTATGAATTTTTTTATTCCTATTTTCCTGATCATTTCCGAAGGTATAACCTGACTGAATCCTGATATGAGAATTATGGGGATATGAGGTCTTATTTCAAGTAATTTCTGAGACAGTTCAATTCCTGTCATTCCGGGCATAGTCTGATCTGTTATTACAATATCAAACCGGTCAGAAGCTTCGCAAAAAGCTTTTAATGCCTGATTACCGGTGTATTTTGCAGTTACATTATATCCGAGATCTTCCAGTATTTTCTTTAATACCCTGATAACCATATCTTCTTCATCATCCACTAAAAGTATGTGTTCATTGCCTCCGGGAGGTTTTGACATTTTTGTGCTTTCTATATATTCATTACTTTTTATTCTCGGAAAAAATATGTGAAAAGAAGTTTCTTTACCTGTTTCACTTTCTACTGTTATTTCTCCTCCGTAACTTTTTACTATACCATGAACTATAGAAAGACCCATACCACTGCCTTCTCCTATTTTTTTTGTTGTGAAATATGGTTCAAAAATTCTGTCTCTTATGGATTGATCTATACCATGGCCTGTATCACTTACTGTTAACCGTACGTAATTACCGGGAGGCAGTTCGTGGTTTAATTCTACAGTATTTGACTCTATATTAATATCTTTAAGGCTGACTTTTATTATCCCCCCTTTTTCTTTCATTGCATCAGCAGCATTTTTACAGAGATTCATCATTATCTGATATATATGTGTCGGATCTCCGAGTATTATACTTGAATTTGTTATGTTCTGTTTTATGTCAATAGTGGAAGGTATCAGTGGCCTGAGCATCTTAAGACTTTCTTTTATAATAGTACTTAACTGTACGGGGTTACGTTCTCCTTCTGTTTCACGACTGAAGGTCAGAAGCTGTTTTACCAGTTTTATTGCCCTGTGGCATGCTTTTTTCATCTGTTCCATATAGGACTGGAGATTACTGTCTTCCGGTATATTATATAGAGCTACTTCTATATATCCGAGTATGGCTACAAGGATATTATTGAAGTCATGGGCAATACCACCTGCAAGTGTACCTATGGCTTTTATTTTATCAGAATGGCGAAGCTGTTTCTCAAGTTTTGTTTTTTCTTCTTCTGCTTTTATCCTTTCGGTAACGTCCCTTATAACTCCTGTAATGTAGTCAATATCTCCTTTTTCATCTTTTATAATTTCAGAAATTTCTTCTACATATATGACAGATTTTTTCCCCATAAGACGACATACTGTGGGAAAACTTTTCCCTGTTACTATGAATTTTCTGAATTCATTGAGTATACGCTCTTTATCATCAGGGTGAACAAAATCAAGTATCTTACGTCCTACAATTTCTTCCGGACTGTAACCTAATTTTGCTACCTGTGGAGTGATAAATCTGACTGTACCATCCGGATTATATGAATATATAATATCTCTTGTATTTTCCACAAGCATCCTGTAATTTGCTTCAGATCTTGTGAGCGCTTCCTCGCTTTTTTTCCTTTCCATAGCATTTATAAAAATTTCACCTGCAAGTTTAAGGAGTCTTATATCCTCTTCTTTCCATTTTTTCTCTTTTTTTACTGAATTAAGCATAAAGTATCCCACCAATTTATTGCTGAAATATAACGGTATACCGAGAATTGATTTAACTTCTGCTTTTCCCCAGCTTATTTTTTCTTTCTCTGCTTCGTCCGGAAGTTCTGACAGGCTTGATACACATATATACTGACCGTTTTTGAGTTGCTCAACTGTCCATAAATAGTTTTGCATAGACATGGTTTTAATCTGTTTTGCTCTGGAGCCAGTCTCTTTATTACACCACTCATAGACTTCTTTGACTCTTTCCACATCATCTGAAAATATATTAACATAGCTTCTGTCAACACCCATAAAATTACCTATTGCTTCCAGTGCAATGTTTATCTCTCTATTAACTTCTGTAGAGGTAATATTGATAAAGCTGGTTGATATGGTAGTAATAAGTTCTTCTATTGTGAGCCTGTAATGAAGTATTTCTTCCATTTTTTTTCTGTCTGTAATATCTACGATAATTCCTCTCAGACCTGTAGTTTTACCGTTATGTATAATAGGTCTTGTATGACTTATTGCGGAGAATTTATTACCGTCTCTGCTCAGAATGGTATATTCATTACCATCTTTACACGCTCCTGTCAGTTGCTTTTGCATATTGTCCCGTGCTCTCTCTCTGTCTTCATTGCTTACCAGGTCAAATATATTAAGGCCTTTACTGATATCTTCTGTGGTATAACCATATGCTAGATGTGCAGCAGAGTTTACAAAAGTAAGGTTTCCTTTCAGATCTGCTTCGAAAATAATCTGTGGTAATGAATTTGCCAGTTCTTTATATCTTTCCTGGCTTTCCTTTATCTGTAAATTTTTATTCCAGCTTTTAATCAGGGAATCTACAAGACAGTAAAGTTCTTTTGTGCTGAAAGGCTTTTTCATATAATATATATCTTCATTTAATTTTTCTTTTAGTTCTTCAAAGGATGTTTTCCCTGAATAGGCAGTTATTATAATTATAACAACATCATTATCAATTTTTCTCAATAAGTCGGCTGTTTCCAGACCGTCCATTTCAGGCATCCTCATATCCAGTATACAGAGAGGGATTTTATTGCCTTTTTTATATTCATCCTGAAAATATTCCAGAAGGTTGCGTCCATTTTCAAAGGTTTTTACCATCACATCGTCATTATTATCTTTATTAAGACGATTAAAGTCTTTAAATAGTTCTTCATATAACACTAAAAAATCTTTATCATCATCAGCTATAAGAATATTTTTATTAAACATAATTTTTCCCACTTTTCGTAATGTGTGACGCGTGATGCGTGACACGAGGATTTTCATTGCCATATATTTTTTTATAACATATTCTCCATATTATAATTTTTGCCTTTGATTATTTATATATTTTTTTTATTTCATAAATAATTAAATTCTGAAAAGGTTTTTATCATAACTAGAATAATTATACTATAACGCGTAATGCATGATGCGTGGCAGGAGATCTTTACGGAAAGAATTGATATATATAGATAATATAAGATATTTTATAGAAAATTATGGTGCCATTGGATTATTTATTGCCAATATTCTGGATTCCTCTTTTATTTCTATGAGCGGAACTATGGACGGAGTTTTAATAGCTTTATGCATGAACAGCTCTTTACCTGGCGTATTTCTGAACTGTTTTGCCGCAACCTGTGGCTCTGTGACCGGTCTTCTTCTTATGTATGTAACTGTCAGAAAAGGTAAAGACACTTTTTTAAAAAATTATACGGCATATTTCAACAGATTTAAAGATTTTATTGAAAAATACGAATTACCTTTTTTCATATTTCTATGTGTCGTGCCACCTCCTTTCCCTTTCAAAATGTTCCTAATAATCTCCATAATAGTCTGCCGGAGATTTCCCAATTTCCTTGCAGGTATATTTATAGGTAGAATATTTCGTTATCTTTTTGAAGGATTACTGGCATGGAAATATGGAAATGAAATAAAATATATAATGGTTCATTATTATCCGTATGTAATTCTATGTCTGCTTATTATGGGACTTATGTCTTATATTGTAAAAAGAAGGTTTTTAGTGAGTCGTGAGCAGTGAACGGTATGGGCGTTTAATAAAACGCCTTGAATATAAAATACGCATCACACATCACCTATCACGCACTAAAAAGTTCCCGTATCATCTTCCCCTTTAAGAGTAGTTTCTTCTATTACACCTTCGCCTATTCTCCATCCATGGTTCTGCCACAACAGTACATAAACACCCTGGAATACTCCAAGATAGGAACCGTTTTCTCCTGATTTTTCTGCTGTAAGATAAACCTTGACCCTGATAGATGTATCTGATGTTTCAAGTATTCTCACACTGGAAACTTTAATCTTACTTAAAGCTTTGAATTTTTCTGTAAAATTTTCAAGTGTTGTTGCTTTCTGCTTATCGTCACTTAAAAGGGAATAGGCCTGATTATAATTTTTACTTTCTATATTTTGAAAAAATAGATAAGTTGTATCTACTGCCGCTACCTGAGGATCTTCATCTGGTGACGGAAGGGATGGTTTCGACGTAGTTTCCTCTATGGGAGTCCGAGTTGTTTCTTCACCGGGAGTCTCTTCAGGAGAAGGGCTACTTTGAGCAGTCTGACCTGATGTACGGCCTGATACCATGAAATCTACTACCAGGTCATCTGATTCCAGATTGGACAGTACAGAGGAGAATGTCTTTATGTAATCCTCGTTTCCTCTTATTTCAGCTATTTTAATTGCCCTGTTAAGAGATGCTCTGCTTTTTTCTATCTGTGCCGATTTGAGATATGCCAGACCAATATTGTAGTGCAGAGCAGGATCTTCCGGATCTACGGTAATTGCCTTTTCCAGTGATTTAATTGCCATTGTCATCTGATTATTATTATAATACTGAAGTGCCCTGCGTACTTCTGTACTTTTCGTAGCATAATTTTCCTTTGCCAGTTGACTGAATTCCGTAGCTTTTAGTTTATGATCCAGTTTTGCACATATTAAAGACAGGTTGTCATAGGCTTCTGCATAATTCAGATTAATATTTACGGCCAGTTGGAATTGTTTCATTGCATCTTCTTCTCTTCCCTGACGATCATATAACTGACCCAGATGGTTTCTGGCCTGAGCATAATCAGGAGCAAATTTTAGAGCCTTTTCTATAAGTTTTATCGCTTCATCCAGCTTCCCGTCTTTTTCTGCTTTCAGTCCCTGAAAATAATATTCTTCAGATTTACTGTCCCATGTCGATCCATCATCATATTTAAAATATTTCAGCCCTATCAGTATCGCTGTTGAAGCAACAATAACGGTGAATAGAGAAAGAAAAATAAGTCTTTTTCTTATATTAACTTCACCTGAAGGGACAGTCTTTTTTTCTATTTTTTTGAAGTGCCCCGTTTTGGGGGGCGACAGGGCCGGTTCTTCCTGTTTTTTTTCTGTTATGTCTTTCTTTATCTTATCTTTATCGTCACTATCAATCTTCTGGCTTCTTCCCGGAACAATTTTATCAAGAAGTTGTCTGGCAGGAGATGTTTTATCCCATTTTATTGCTTTTTCCAGTGTTTCCACAGCTTTTTCCTTGAGTTGTTCTTCATAAAATCTTTCTCCTGCTTTGAAATACTGCTGTCCTATTTTCCCCTGCAACGGGAGATTTGGATTTAATTTTAAAGCAGTTTCATAGTTCTCTGCTGCTTCCAGATACTTTTCTTCTTTATTTTTTCTGCTTCCTTTCCGGGAGAATATTTTGGCCAGTCTGGACTTATGCTCCTGTCCTTTTACTTCGTTTAAGTCCAGGTCTGCCAGCAGCTCAAAGGCTTCTTCCGGATTTTCACTGTTATATGTATTGAATATTGCATCCAGAGTTGAAGTGCCTTCGACAGGAGCTTTTTTTGAACGTTCTTCTATCTTAAAAGGAGCAACTGTTTTCATAAGTGTGGCATCTTCTTTTATATCTACCGATTGATTAATAAATTCCATTACATATGGATTGCCGGGGCGTTGAAGATCATATTCCTTATAAAAAGTTATAGCTTTTTCTATTACCCCTTCCAATCTGTGGAGACTTGCCATGTTATAATTAATAGCAGGTGATGTACTGTCTATTTTATATGCCTTCTGTAATACAAGTTTTGCATAGTTATTTTTCCCAAGACTTAAGTGACATACACCGAGATTATTCATTGCAATACTGTCTGCCGGTCTTAATTCTATGACTTTTTCCCATAATTTAACAGACTCTTCGAAATTTTGAATATTAAGATAAGCAAGAGCCAGATTAAATAAACTCTGAGTATCAGAAGGTTTTTCAGAAAGATTTTTCTTCAGAACCGGTATGACAGAACTCACTATTTCTTTTCTGGCATAGGGGAATTTACTTTTTTTGCGGCTTTCTTCATCCATAAAAAGAGCATCTCTTGAAAAACTGTTACATTCAAAACAGAAATTTTTCTTTTTACTCAGAGAAGTTGAACAAAAAGGGCATTTTTCCATATTAATTTAATTTTTTTTCTCCTTTGCAATATCTGTCATAGAATCATTTACTATAGTAGCTAAAACATTTTTTCAATAGTTTTTATCTTTTCAATTCTCCTTACATGCCGTCCTTCTTCGAAATCCGTTTCCAGCCAGGCTTTAAGAATATCTTCCACATCATCTTCCAGGGGGAGTCGTCCCGGAAGAACAAGTATATTCGCATCATTATGGGCCCGTGAAAGTTTCGCAGCTTCTTTACTGTAACAGAGAGCGGCTCTTACAGAGGGGAATTTATTTGCCGCTATGGATATACCTATACCTGAACCGCATAATAGAATACCTCTGCTGAAGGTACCTCTGGAAATTTCACCGGCAACCTGTTGTGCTATATCAGGATAATCTACTGAATGTTCGCTCGATGAAGTTCCAACATCATTGATCTCTATATTCAGTGACCTGAGAATTTTTTTTACCTCTTCTTTTTTTTCATATGCAGCATGGTCGCTGCCTATAATAATATGTTTCATGATTATTTCCTTTTTATTAATTATTATTTATATGAGAATCGTTCAGTGGTGAACGGTGAACAGTTATTTTTATTAATCACCTGTATTCACCTATCACCATTAAATAAAATTCTCTCTTGTAAAATATTTCCCTTCTTCATTTATCAGTAATGCATTACAAAACACTCTTAACCGAAATTTTAACCCATCCGGGAGGATATAAAGGTTTATCTTCAGCAAATATTATTCTTCTTGTTTTAGGAAATGGTATAACTATTGTTTCTTCCCCGGCAAGCTGATCAATCCTGCAGGCAGGGCAGAAATATGTGTCTTTTTTGTTATAACTTGGTGAAACTTCACTGTCACATAATAAATGGATTCTTATCTTTCTTTTACCAAGATTGAAATAGCGACGTATATTTTCCATTTCGTCTGAAAAGGTATGAGTAACAGTTTTACTTTCAAACCCTGTACCCCATCCTATCTGAAGAAGAAATTGATTTTCTTCAAGTTTTAGATCTTCAAGTTTTTTGTACCATGCTGATATTTCGTTCTGGTCACAGTCTCTGAAAAATTTTATTTCTTTTTTAATTTTTTCATTACTGTATTTTCTGCACAGGTGAGAGAAATTTTTTATAATGTCTTTTTGTTCAGTATATCCGAGTCTTTCTGACATTACAGGTGTATCCTGCAAAAGGTAATTGTCTATTTTTATAGTCCCTTCCAATCTTTTTTCTTCCTCCTGAGATGGTTTTATTGTTTCAATATATAATTTGAATTTTTTCCATGTTACGCCGTTTTTTAAATTGGCTGACATTACTCTTATCTCTGATATTTGAAGTGAAGAGGAAGGTATGGAAGTAGTATCAGATATCTGAAGGGCTCTCAGGGAACTGTATCCGTTTTTGCCGCCGAATAGAGATCTTTCTATATCTCCGCCAATGTCACTGCTTATCTGTATAAATATTTTTTTTCTTTCCTGACCTGATAATTGTTTAAATGCCTTTTTAAGTTTTTCTTTGCTGAAATTTATTTTTTCCTTTGAGTCCAGTAATTCCCGAAGAAGACATGTTCTTATGGCACCTTTAATAGAACTTCCTGTCATGTAAGGTTCGTAATAGATGGATTTTATATGAGTCAGTATTTCCTGGGGATTATAATTACATGGTATAATATATTTATATAAACTCTCTTTTGAAGTATCCCGCTTTACATCTGGTATGGTTTTTATAAAATTTTCCAGATCTTCTCTTTCGGAAATAGAGGATAAAAACTCTTTTATATCTATGGTATATAATTTACCTGAAGAAACAAAATATTCTCTTTCCCTGAGTTTTTCTCCAATACCTATATGAGTCGGAGTCAGTACTTCTACTGTGTAGGTAAAATATTGATATTTTGAAGACATGTTTTTTAGCTTTCAGCTTTCAGCTTTCAGCTTTCAGCTTTTTATTAACTTTTTCTGATAGCTGATAGCTGACTGCTGATTGCTATTTTATTTAAAAATCCATTTTTCAAGTATGGATTTAATTCCCGTCTTATAAGGTTTTATTCTGAATTTACTTTCTATTGATTTCAGGTAATCAATGGATGCAATATTGAGTTCCTCCAGGATATGATCCTCTTCCGGTTCTTTTTCAAGTCCTTCCAGTATATCTCTGTATTTTCTTGATTTTACCGTGATTTTTATATTTTTAAATTTAACCTTTCCATATCCCCTTGAACCCATACCTCCGAGATAATCATGTTCAAGCATGACAAGACCCTGAATAAAATACCAGAGCAGAATTACATCCTGAGGGATAAAAAGATTGAATATAAACTCACAGGGACTGAATATTACTTCTGCAGGAACTCTTTCAAACTGTCTGGGCACGGCAGATGAAGTAATTCTGTCTATTGTAGCTTCCCATTTCAATTCACTGTATGGAAAATCTGTGTTTAGCTCTGAAAGACTTTTTGTTCTACCTGTTTTTTTTCTGTCAGGATCGAGAGGAATATCTCTTACAAGCAATCGGGAAGGGTAGGAAAAATTACCTTCCGGGTCAACACGATGGGATACTCCGAAAATCTGACATACCTCGCAGGAAGAATAATTTGTTTCATCATTACATTCATGAATATATACATCAGGTTTCTTTATTACTTTATTCTGTTCTTTACCGAGATCTTTTTCAATAAGTGATCTTAATTTCCCTCTCAGGGAAGAACCCGGTATATAAGGTAAACCTGTAACTGAATTTCTTACTACAAGTTTATCTATACCTGCAATTTCAAGCCACGAACTCATTCCTCCTATATAAAGGCCTGTTTTTGTTTCTATATCTCCTGTAATTATTATCTTTCCGAGTAATTCTATAGTTCTCAATTTTTTAACCTCTAAAAGTCTGTCATAGATTTTTTCTCTGATAAAGCTTTATTTTTTTAATATGCCGAAATCGCTAGACTTCCTTTTCTGCTGCCTGATGGTAGGCAAGAATGGATTCGAAAAAATCACAGAAATGTCTGAAATATATTTCACTGTCTCCAACATGATCGATGGATTCTAGTAATACATCTTTTAAATACTGAATTCCAAGATTACTGTCATTCTTTGCGGCTATAAATACCAGTTGTGGCTTTAAGAGCAATAATTTCTTTCTGTCAAAATTATCTATTTCAATTTTTTTTATTGCTCCAAAGATTTTCCTGATTTGATATGGGTAGAGACGCTCTTTTTTCGGTAATTCACGACCGATATAATTTCCTATTATCATGGCTGTAGAGATCATCTTTTCTACCTGTCCCGTAATTATATCAGGTATAATCTCTCTTACAGATTTCTTTGTCTTATCCTGTAATTCAACTTCTAAATCCAGTATATGAGTGTCTTTCAAAGATTTATTTACCTCTTTTCAAAAAAACTACCCCATACAGGGAAAGCTATTCCATACTGTACCAGTTCTTCTATCTCCTGATGAACTCCTTTAATAAGTCCTCCCCAGTAAGGCTTTGTTCCCGGGGAAGCAGGAAAAACAGAGCCCCTTCTGCACATTGCTACAGGGTATTTAAAAAAGTTCTCCATTGAAGCATAATGTCCTCCTAATTTCCCTACTTTAATAAGCAATTTATAACGACATTTTTCTATATCCTCTATTTCTCCTGCCAGAGGTATATAAGACGAAGCAATTGTCATAAAACCATTTACTTCACCTGTATACGTATGAAGACTTTCCTGTGGAGAAAGTTCTGTGAAACGGTCTATCAGAAACTGCCCTTTACCGCGGGAAGCTCCTCTTCCGTAACCGTTCATCCCTGTAAAAGTCAGAAGCTCTAAAAGTTTTTCTTCTGACCACCGGGAAATTATATATATATCCCATAATTCGTCTTCTTTCAGACAATAATCTATGTCAGAGTTTATTCTATTACATTCATACTGATTCTTACCTGTAAGATAAAAACAGTCATTTTTATTGCATATACCTGATTTATCCTGATCTTTTATATCTTTAAAATTTTCGGGACATATATTACATTCAAGGGAATCTTTTATTATATCTGTGAATGTCTTTTCCTGTTTTATAATCTTCCTGAACATATCTTCAGGCAATAAGTCTCTTTCTAATATTTTTTTAACAGCTTTTACGGTTCTATTTATATTTGCAGAAGATTCTATGACATATTCTATTGTTTCCGTTGATATATCGCATAGAGGACAGGGAAGATAACCTGACGGGAAACCATCCGATATAATCAGAGGCGGCTCTGTGGAATACTCTTTTATAGTTCTTTCTACCTCTTCTTTACCGCAGAGATATTTTAATGCCCATATAATAGAACCCCATATTATATCTGCTTCCAGTGGTGTTTCAATAGAACTTTTCAATTTTATTGTACATTTATAGGCTTTCATTTCTGACAATTCTTTCTCCCTCCCATATCCATTCATCCGGAATTGACAGTTCTATATTATCTTCTCTCCTGAAGCATATGTTAACGGACAGATCTGAGAAATTTACTTTTCCCTTTCCTCTGGTTCCGCCTCTGCCAAGATAATTTTCTTCAATTAATGTAAGACCTTCTATAATATATTTAAAATTTTTACAGTCTCTTTTTCCTCTGTCTTTATTAAAGTCGAAGATCCTGTAAACCATTTCCATAGAAAATTCCGTATTTACCGGAATTGTTCTTATAAGGTTATTGCCTTCTGATTTGAATTCCCAGGAGAAATATCCTTTTTTTTCTACAGGTAATGAATCTTTTATTATCAGTCTCCTTTTATTATTGTTACCAGAGATAAGACAGAGAAAGCATGAACTATCTTTGCATCTGTGACCTGTACGCAGATTTTCTCTTTCAATACCATAGTTCATAGAAAGAAGGTCTACCATCCTGTTTCTGAGCACAGAGGAAGTTATAACAGGTCCATCACAGCTATTCTTTAAATACATAGATGTTACTGTTTTAATTTTCCCTTTTAAGATTATACAGGCAACAAGTTTTTCCATAATATCTTTACATATCCAGTGTGAGATTTAAATATTTTATGATAAATGATATATAAGGAAGGATACTTTTATTTTCGTCAATTTCTAAAAGTACCTTCATTTTTTCCTTAATTTCGTCAGAACAGACATGTTCTTTTATGGCAAATGTAATTTTCGGAAGAAATTTAAGTCCTCTCCTGTCTTTTTTATGAAAATATGCTTCTATCAATTCTCTACATTCATATAAATAACTTATAAACCCTTTTCCTGTATGTCCATGTTCTATGGATTCCGATAAAGTTACAGTAAACTCCATAAGCTCTTTTAACATATTACTTCTGATAGAAACTCCAAAGATATTTATACATCCCGGAATTTCCTGAATTTTTACATTCAGTCTGTCTTTATCTGAGCGTAATATGACATTCCCGTTTACTCTTTCTATGGAATTAATCAGGGTAACAACATTTAAAACCTTATCCCATGCTCCTGTAATACAGATAATATTATCGGAAAGAATAAAGGTATAAAAACATCTTACTTCATTGTCACATGTGTCTTTATTCTGACATTCATGACAGAGCTCTTTTATTATGGCAGGTGATTTCATATAAGAAAATATATTCCCTGTAATATTATTCCGATAGAGACAATCCAGGGGATTATCTGAATCTTCCTGTATTTTCAGATATGCTGTACATAATTTTTTATGTCCCGAAGACATATAAGCCATACATCTGCATGACACAGTCATACAGCCCGGTTCATCATTATTGTCACAGTATGGACAGATATTTTTCTTCCATACTTCCGAAGCCGGTAATGAAGGATAAAAAACAGGGATAAATTCAGTTTTTTTATTCCCTATAAAAAGTTCTTCTTCTGTATTATTCTTAATAATTTCCGGAAAATATTTTTCTTCTCTTATAATTGATGATAAATCAGGAGAGATGGGTTTTGATGACTTCTGGGAAAGTTTTATATTCTTTTTGCATATCGGACATATTGATTTGTCCTGTAAAGATGCAAGATTCTCTTTACAGTAATTACAGAGTCCATGGTTATAATTTATATAAAATATATGTTTACCTTCATCGAGTATATATTTTTTGAAAGGACTGAGAGCTTTCCTTTTGATAAATTCGTCCAGTCTGAATAACAGAAGGGGTAATTTTTTTATTTCTTCAGGAGAAAAATCTATAGTATCCCAGCATAAAAAAAAATTGCCCTGCCTCTGTTCCCAGAGATAATTGTTTATTTCTTCCAGATGTTTTTCTCCTTTGTAAGCAATAGGACCCGGTAAAAAAGTATAAAAGGCTGAAGAATTTATCTCTATAATACATGACAGAGGGATTGGATAGAATCTTGCCTGAAAAACCGGCAAAACTGTATTGAATATATATCGTGATACAATATGTCCGCTCAAAATGTTTCCATGTAATTCTCCAGAAATATTTTTCGGTTCTTCAACAATGTTTCCGCCACATATAAAAGGATATTCCCCGCAGGCTAAAAGAGCGCTTAATATCTGACAGTGAGGGAAGCGTGGCATGTGAGAAAAATTATTTTTTATATCTGAAAAGAAATTATCAACTTCGTCTGCCGTCATAATTACCCATCTTTCTTGAAGATTCTCCAGAAAACTGTTACCAGAGAGAGCATTGGACTTCCATGATGGCGATGGCCTTGATTTAAATGGCGGGATGTCATCCACTATGGCGACAAGTTTATTTAAAAATTCATATTCTTTTTCTGTCAGAAATGTTCTGATTTTTTCGAAAATAGGACCTTTCAGAGGGAAAGGAGCATTTTCACTGAGAATAAAATGATCTATGCCGTATAAGAGCCCTGCCAGAGCCAGATGGTGCATCTGTGAGTTTTTCAAAGGTTCCTCCTGTTTTGCCGGCAATCGGAAAACTTACTGTATTACTTTAGAATCATCTAAATACCAGAGATCGGATTCTTTCACCATATAATAATTACCTTTGTATGTCTGGGTTTTTGTTTCATTTAAATTTACCTGTTCTGTTGCTTCAAATACTGCTCTCACTTCTGCTTTATTTTCGTCTTTTTTTATGAGAGTAATTTCATCTACTTTTATCGATATATTGTCCCGCCAGAGGTTATAAAAATTTTCAAAAGGTGTTTCATGTCTTCTTTGGGAACTTCTGAGCATATAAGCTTTATAAAATTCATGCTGGTTTAAATAATTAAAGTTTGCTTCAATTGTTTCTTCCGGACTTTTTGCTCCGCTTTTACTGTCATACTGTAATCCGATTATTGCATAAAGCTCTTCTATAGCTGTCCTTATTGAATCTTCATAGCCCGCTTTTTTCAGCGGATCGTCACCTGATGGAGGGGTTTTTAATTTTTTCTCCAGTGATGATATATATATTTTTTTATAAATATCTTTATACTGGCTGCTTACTTCAACAAACTCGAAGTTCTGCCATTTGTATATATGGGGGAATAAGTAATACTGGCCGTCTATTTGAATATTCATTGACTGTTTTGCTATAATATCCAGGGTCCCGTCATTATTTATATCTTCAAATGAAATAGGACAGTCGCTTATTTTATTACTATTTCTGTAAGAAGGTTTTTTGTCTTTTGTAAAGAGGAAAATCGTAAAACCGAATTTTGTACTTTTTGGTTCTGTCCAATCTGAGAATATTTCAGGATGTTTATCACCGTTTAAATCTATAATTCCGAGTTTATTCAGATAATATCCCGATGTATCAAGAGACATAATTAATTTAGGTTTCCCTGTAGAAATTCCATAAATATTTACCCCTGCCTGTGCACTGTCTGCATCATCTCCTGCTACTACAAGGTCTTTGGAACCATCGTCATTCATGTCAGATTTTATTATCTGGCAACGGGTGGAATATAACTTTATACCATCGCCTGTAAGTTTATTTCTGCATTCTTTATCACTTATTATAAGTTTTAATTGTTCCTGAGTGGTATTATATTCCACGTCATACAATATATTCATAAAGGTCTGTATAAGTTTATCTTTTGCTTCACTGTCTTTTGGATTCATTTCCAGCACTTTCTGGAATTTTTCTGTAGCAGGTTGATAACTTCTCTGTGATAACAGATAATCTCCCCACTGAATATAAGTGTCTATTAAAAATGTTTTTGCTTCTCCAGAACTGAGCATTGCCGACATTTTCTGGAATGTTTTTAGAGCTTCATTATATTTATTTTCATCTTTGAATTGTTCCAGGAGTTTTTTGTAAGTTTCCAGGAGTTTTGGCTTTATTTCTGGATATTTTGGATTTATTTTAAGCACTTCTTCAAAATCTGCCGATGCTTCTAAGTACCTGTTTGCTTCCAGTTTTTTTATCCCCGAGTTATATAATTTTTTATCCTTTCCAAAACCCAGCACTGAAGTTACAAGAGTGGAGATTAAAATAAGACCAAGAATGACTGCAGGAACAGTAATAGCAATAAGACCAATTCTGCCCCATCGGATACGTTTAAACATAGTTTTTGCTATTATTTTTGTTTTTGTATCCATTGAATTGGTTTTATATGCTGTCTCTTTATCAGGAGAAGAAAGTTCCTTTTCAGGACTTTCATTTTTTACAGATTTTGTATCAGGTTTTACAGTATATGCTTCTGTGCTCAAACATCCTTCATTATCGCACTGACCATTTACATGCCAGCACCCTGTATGATAAACAGCTTTACAGGAGCAACATACTTTCATATCTCCTCTTAGTATCGGATATTTGCAAAAAGTACATATTTTCATAAGGATCTGGTTTACGGTAAATTATTGGTAAGCATTCAGCCAATCCGATATATCAGATTTATTTCTATAAAAGCTGACTGCTGACAATTATTTAGCCAAGTTCATAAATTTTATTATTTAAAAAGATTTCTACTATTTCAGGATCAAACTGTGTTCCACTGCAACTTTTCAGCTGTGATATAGCGTAATCTACTCCCATATTTTTACGATATACCCTATCACTGGTCATTGCATCATAACTATCGCATACTGCTATTATTCTGGCATATAAAGGTATTTCTTTACCTTTAAGTCCTCCCGGATAACCTGTTCCATCAAATTTTTCCTGATGGTGAAGTACTGCTTCTTTTACGCTTTCAGGTAAACTTATTGTTTTTATTATGTCATAGCCGATACCTGGATGCATTTTCATTTCTTTAAATTCTTCTTCTGTCAATCTTCCGGGTTTTTCAAGTACTTCTTCTCCTATACCTATTTTACCTACATCATGTAAAATGCCTGCCATTTCTATTTCTTTTCTTTCTCTTGCCGACAGTTCCATAGCTTCAGCTATTTTAACAGCAAGTATGGTTACTCTATCGGAATGTCCTTTTGTATAAGGATTTTTTGCTTCGATTGTATTGGCAAGAGCCCTTATTACATCAAGATAATTTTTTTCTAGATTTTCATATAATCTTGCATTCTCTATTGCAATAGCTGCCTGATTGGTAAGAACTTCCAGCAGATCTCTGTGCTGTTCATCAAAAATACCTGATTTTATTCTATTGTCTACATAGATAACGCCTATTATTTTTTCCTTAATTTTCAGTGGAAAACAGAGAATATATCGAATAGAATGGAGGGCTATGCTGGCACGTTTACTGAGTTTCGGATCAAGCTGCGTATTCGGGCAGAATATAGGCGTCCCGCCTTTGGAAACAGATTCTATACTGCTTAGACTTGCCGAGAAATCTTCACTGTCTATAGTCTGTTTATCCACATTTCTTGCAACTTTGAGAACGAGTTTCTGTGTTTCCTCATCTATGAGCATTATAAATCCTCTTTCTGCAGACAGAATCTCGATTACTTTATCCATAACTCTTGTAAGAACTTCATCTATATTTAAAGTAGAATTAATTATCTGTCCTGCTTCTAAAAGGATTTTAAATTTCTCTTTCTCTGATGATGAGGGTTTATTCATATGTACTGACATCAGAAGCCTCCCGGTTTATACCTCTTTAAATCCATAGAAATCATCATTGGATAGTATGGAGAAAATATTGTTCAGATTGTAATAATTCAATTCCTGGGATATTTTATGAGTGTTAAGGGGTTGATTATTATACTTCATAAATACCCTGAATATTCTTTCTGATACAGACATATCGTTTTTGATAAAATCCTGTTGCTGTCCGCAACATCTGTGAATAACTTCTACAGGGTCAGATACTTTATCTTTCTGTGAAGAGTTTTCACCGGTTATATCTATAGTACCTTCACTTAAAAACTGCGACTTTCTGGGATAACATTTTTTACTGCAAAATCTGTTTGCTACTATATAGTTGAAATCTCTGTTGTTTTGTTTATAGAAGTTTTTATCAATTATAAATTTTTTCTGAAAATTTTTCTGATCTATTACCCTTTCCTCCATTAGATCTGCTAAGAGAGTTCCTTCATCTAACAGATTGTTTTTACTGTGTAACACCATGTTTCTGTTATCCTCCTTCAAGGTCATCCTATTTCATTTTAGAACTTTATTATAATATCATACATTCGCTAATTTATCAATAAATCACTTAAAACTTGAAAAAAGATTTGAAGAGTGTTACAATTTACTCATAAAAAATGAGATTATGTTCTCTAAATTTTGAGGGGTGAATATTATAGATAAGGTAAAATCAATATTTCAGAGCTTAAAGAAACAATTATCCGACGGCAGTGGCACATTATATCAGGAAAATGCGGTGGAAAGAAATATCTCTCCAGGAGATGCAGATAAACAGAAAAGGGAACAGAATTTGCAATCTATCAAAGGGACACCTCTGGAAACTGTGGCAAAGAATTTTCTGGAAACTATGAAAACATTGAATACATCCAATGACAGGAAAAAACTTGCTCCCTGTACTTTTTCTCAGAGCAAGGGGCTTATTGCTCTTGTTCTTGATATGATTACCTATGAAATTTTAAACTGTGAGGTTTATAAGACACTGTCTACTAAAGTGGCAAGATTTACTGTTCAGATAAATATGAAAAAGAAATCGAAAGAATATATTCTTATGGCCCGTCCTCTGCCTTCTACAGGAGAATGGCGTATTTATTCTTTTGAAGATAAAAGTAAAATTCTTGTTATACTTAAAAACTGGTCTGATTTTCTAAAGGATTTTCCTGATAAAGGTATCATGAGAAGCAGTGCCGGTATACCGCTTGAAATAGGAGTTGCCCTGATGCAGTATGGTGAAGACGAAAGTGCTCTCGAATATTTTACAAAAACCCTTGAACAGGATCAGACATCAGATGAATCTCTTGCAGCAAGAGTATGTCTCAGTATTTTGAGAGGTAGAGCAAGCTAGAAATTGAAAGGATTACCATGGAAAGAGATTACGCTTTTGAAGTCAGGTTTACTCCCGCAGTAACATGGCTTATTGCTATAAATATAATAATATTTTTATTTATACAGCTTATAGGGCCTTTTCTGGGAATTGTTACCACCGTTGCAGGATGGCTTGTTCTGACACCTTTCAGGCTTGTTTATAATGTTGCCATATGGCAGCTTTTTACTCACTTATTTATTCATGTTGATGTACTTACAATACTCTTCAATATGCTTGCATTGTGGATGTTCGGTACATCTCTTGAGAGATACTGGGGTACAAGAAGATTTGTTATTTATTATTTTCTGACAGGTATAGGTGCCGGTCTGACCTATACCATATTCTGTTTTTTACTGGGTTCTACCATGTTACCTGCCGCAGGATCGACAGGTGTCGTATTTGGCATTCTTCTGGCTTTTGGTATGATTTATCCAGATACTATCATATTAATTCTTCTCCTCTTTCCAATGAAGGCAAAATATGCTGTTATGATTTTCGGAGCAGTAGAATTTTTAATAGCTTTCAACGGAGGTATTTCCAGCATAGGCTATCTCGGAGGCATGGCTTTCGGTTTTATTTATATAAAGAAACAGGCTTTTTGGGATGATCTGTTTGATATGGAAAAGAGAAAGAAGAAAAAACTTGAACAGATTGTAATTAAAAGAGAAGAAGATTTTGATAAGATCCAGCTGGAAGCAGATAGGATTCTTGAAAAGATATCCCTTTACGGAATGGAAAAGATTTCGGAAAAAGAGAAGAGAATTTTAGATAAAGCAAGTAAACTCTTAAAACAGAGGGAACAGAATATTATAGATCTGGAAGATTATCGAAAATACTGGCGTTAGGATTAATCATTGGATGTGGCCAATGCCGCCTCCAGGATTCTGACTGAAACCGCACCACGTAAATTGGTACCCAAAAATATGGAACACGCTCCTGTCCCTGGCCGGGCTCTGGAGGAAAAGATATGCCGTATTAAAAGAGAGTTATAAATTATATAGACGCAAAATATTAACAGTCTGTAAAACCAGTTTGTCACGCAACAGGATCATATATTTTCCGGAAGAGTCCGGTCAGGGACAGGTTTTAAAAATGGGTATGAACTTATCTGGAGCAGTCCTCAGGAACTGTCTGAAAATAATTACACCATAGTTATAATTTATATCGTGACGCGTGACGCGTCACGCGTCACGCGAGGTTACTTATTGTTCCAACAATTTGCCGGAGTTATTTTTCTTACAGTCCTTAGGAACAGACTGACCTGTTGTATAGCTGCTCACCACTCCCCCTGTATTTGCCGCAGTGGGACGGGGTGCAATTCCATAAATTTCTTACTGTATTACAGGATTCCATACTCCGCTTGAGGGTGTTGTCGTACTCACCGGGGTTGCTGTAATAGTCTGTGTAGCAGTAACTGTTGCCGTGACAGTTACTGTCGATACAGGAGTAGAAGTGGGTACAGGTGTCGGTGCAACCTGACCGTTTATTATATTCACTGTTACCGTTCCCGGTGAAGTGAGGGTTATATTTGTCGCTCCTGTGGCTGACTGGCCATTGCTATATAAAGTCTTACTCAGCCATGCTTCCACACGATAATTACCTGCAGAAAGGCTGGAAAAGGTATACTTTCCGTCAAGATCCGTTATTTGATCTGATATATATACAGAGTCTCTGTAAAAACGTACATAGGCAGAAGGAACAGCTATGCCATTATTCATTACGAAACCTGTTATAGTCACATTATTTAATACAGGAGTCGATGTTACAGTAACTATTACTTTGCTGTCATCTCCACAGCCGGTTATGTATAGAAATAGAAAACTTGATACCAATAAAAGCAAAATTAAAATATTCAGATTCTTTGCCACTTTTTATATTTCCTCCTTACTAAAAATATTTATAAAACGATTAAGAAAAACCACCTCATGTGCTCCCGTAACGCGTCACAGGAGTGAGACCTTTATTACATACTTATGCTCATGTCAGTAATTTGTCCTGTAATTCTCTCATGGAACATTAAAATCCTTCCAGGTTGCGGTAATTAAAAAACAGGTGCATTCAGGGAGTCATCATATAAGCCATATGGCTTTTACGAAATAGAGAAGGAAAAATAAAGCAGTAAATAGAATAGAATGATAATTTTTACTTTACTCTAACTTCAGTATTTTTAAATACTGAAAATAATTTTACTGAATACCAGATATATAACCTGTACGGCTATTGAAAACTGAGTAGGAAGGAGGGATTTTTGATGAAAAAAAATCTCAGGGAACTTGTAGAAAGAATTCTTGAAGATAAGAAGATAACAAAAGCAGAAGCAGAGGAACTTCAGACAGCCCTTACTGAAAACGGAGATATTTCGGAAGAAGGTTATGAAGAGATAGACAGAATTCTCAGACTTTTTGATTCTGGGGAAATTAAAGAGGTTGATGAGTAACTGGCCTGGTTATATTAAATCAGGGCGAACACAGGTTCGCCCTGAAATGTTTAATGTGTTAAAAATGTACTTATTAATCTAAAAGTTTCTTCTCTCTGTGGAAACAGTGCTACAAGGGTAACATGACCTGCAGAGATGACATGGTAATCTACAGGGCCTCCAACAAGTGAATTAATAGCTTTTGCCGATTTTTCCGGGAACACATGATCGAATTCTGCCACAATATTCAGCACAGGACATGTTATATTTTTCAGCTCAGCCGCCTTCCCGTTTATTTTAAAATCTCCTTTTGAAAGAAGATTTTCCTGATATAGTTCACCTATGAATTTCCTGAATACCTGTGCCGGGAATGGTATTTTATCATTTATCCACTGATCGAGAGCTTTGTAATAAAAGAGAAAATTATCATCAAGGACATTGTTATAAAGTTTTTTATATCTTTCCACTGTGGCTTTTACATCTAAAAACTGAAAACATGAATGAATGAAGTCTGCAGGTATTGTGCTTCCGAAGGAAGTCACAACTTTATCTATATTCATATGTTCTTTTCTGGTCCATAGTGCGAGAATTCCTGCATCCTGAAAATCTACAGGTGTAGTGAGACATACGAGTTTATTTATCTGTTCTTCATAGAGAGATGTATAAACACAGGCAAGGGTTCCTCCAAGGCACTGACCGAGCATATTTATTTTCTTTTTCCCTGTTAATCTGGAAATTTTTCTCACGGCTCTTCTCATGAAAGTATCTATATAGTAATCAAATGTGAGATGGCCATGTTCGTCTCCCGGTATACCCCAGTCAAGAAGATATGTATCTATACCGTTTTCTACAAGATTTTCTATAAGACTGTGACCTTTTATGAGATCCATTATATAATATCTGAGTATGAGGGAAGGAATTATCAGTAACGGCGTGTTATGGAGCTGTTCTTTTACAGGCGTATATCTGTAAAGTTTCAGCGAACTTTCTTCATAGACAGTTTCTTTAGGAGTTGAGGCAAGATTTAATTCTTTTATTCTTTTATCCATATCCTCTCTTTTTGCCGTCATGGATTCCTGGATAATCTTTGCATATTTCAGATTCTTCTCTTCGAATTGTTTTGCTTCGTCAGGTATCATTGTATTCTCCTTTCGTTTGTAATCGTGACGCGTCACGCGTAATGCGTAATGCGTATTTTCACCGGGTACCGGGCAAACACAGGGGGGATGCCCCTACGATTCACTTAGGACTGTAAGAAAAATAACTCCGGTAAATTGTTGGAACGGTTATCATACTCGCGTCACGCGTTACGCGTTACGCGTCACGATATAAATTATAACTATGATGTAATTATTTTCAGACAGTTCCTTATCACTTATCACTTATCACTTTTCACTCTTCACTTTTCACTCTTCACTACTCACCAGATTTTCTCCTCACCGGCACCGGTCTTTATCGAACGTTTAATATCAGCTATCTCATCAGATAAATCTTCTATTTTTTCTTCGAGATCCAGTAATTTTGATTCTATTTTCTGGAGATACTGAAGGATTTTCGCACTATCTTCCCTTGTAGGCATATTCATTTTTTCCAGATAATTTTTCATCATGTCATCATTTTTTTTCTTACCCTCTAGACCTGCTTCTACTCCTTTACTGATATTTGCCAGAAATGACGGGTTGTGTATAAGTTCATTCATTTTTTCTATAAAGGTTTTTTCCATCTGCTCATAAAACTGTTTTCCGAACTGTGTGGGGTCCATAAATTGTTTCCCGAATTGTGACGGATCCATAAACATAATAGTGACTGCCTCCTTATTAAATAAAATTATAAATCGAAAATTTTACCGGGATTTAAGATATTATTTGGATCAAAAGATTTTTTTATATCCTTCATAAGTCTTAACAGGGTGTTGTCTGTAAATATATTCATATATTCTTTTTTTACGACACCTATGCCATGTTCGCCTGAAATTTTTCCTCCTCTGCTTATGGCATCATCATGGATTTTTCTTCTTATTTTTTCATATTTTTCTTCCCAGTCAGGGATAAGTTCTCCTTTAAGATTTACTTTTGCCATATGGGTGTGGAGGTTGCCGTCTGCTGCATGACCGAAGGTGGGAAGCCACATGTCTTCTTCTTTTTCTATTTCTTCCACCTGTTTCAGGTGAGATTCTATCTGGTTTCTCGGTAGTACTATATCCAGAGCTTCTATTGTTACGGATTTCAGTGCTTCATAGACCAGGCTTCTGATCTCCAGAATTTCTTCCTGTTTTTCCCTTTCTTCTGCAACAAAAACATCCAGTGCTTCATAATTCATACATATATCTGAAATTTTAAGACTGGATTTTTCAACTTCTTCCATATCTTCTCCTTCTAAAATGATAAGGAGATAAACATCGCCGGTTTTTACAGGCCACGATTTATTCAGATAATCTTTAGACATATTGATGAGTCTGCTGCTTATAAATTCTATCGAAAGAGGAAGTATGCCTTTACAGAGTATCTTCGGCACACTTTTAAGGGCTTTAGATACACTGTCAAATGGTATAACAAGGGTAAGAGATGCTTCAGGAACAGGCATAACACTGAAGGTTGTCTCAGTTACAATACCGAGAGTTCCTTCTGAGCCGATCATAAGATGGAGGAGATTATATCCGGAACTGTCTTTAAGAAGTTTCCCTCCAAGTCTGACAATATGTCCGTCAGGGAGGACTACTTCCAGCGCTCTTACGAAATGTCTCACTGTGCCGTATTTAACAGCCCTTGCCCCTCCTGCGTTTGTACATACTATTCCTCCTGTTGTGGCACTTTCTTCTCCGGGGTGGGGCGGGAAAAACATGTTTTTTTCCTTTAATTTTTCTTTCAATTCCCTGAGTGTAAAGCCTGCTTCCATTGTAGCCATAAGATTTTCTTCATCAAGTTCCAGAAATTTATTCATTTTTTCAAGACTTATTACAATACCGCCGAAAAGCGGAATAGCTCCCCCTGCAAGTCCCGTCCCTCCCCCTCTTGCCAGAACAGGTATATTATACTTATTTGCTATTTTTAAAATTTCTGAAATCTCTTCTGAAGTCTCCGGTTTTATTACCACTTCAGGATAGTGTTTTAAATGGGGCAGCACTGTTTCATCATGGGAATAATCTTCCATTTTATCTTTTTCCGTAATGATATTTTTTACGCCTGATATAAGTTCAAGTTCTTCAATTATGGTGGGATTAATTATGTTATACATATAACCTCCTTCAGTGAGTGGTGAGTGGTATATGGAGTATATATTTTCCACAGTACCTGCGGATTTTTTATATTACTTTTGAGAATTACTCTGTATTATGGTTTATAATTTAATCACTTCATTAATAATCCTGCTAAACAAAAAAACATTCTGAAAATTAATTTTCAAAATGTTTTTTTGTTCAGGAATGCCAATTTATTATAGTTTATTTCATAACTTATTAGAATTTAAGTGAATAGTGAGTGGTGAGTAGTGAGTAGAATATGGCAATTTCACTCACTATTCACTACTCACTCATTAATTATGAATTGTTATGAAACTAACTATAATGATATTTATTATGTAATTTTCATAAAATCTGACTGCTGATAGCTGAACGCTTACATATATTTTCCGGAAGAGTCCGGCCAGGGACAGGTTTTAGAAATGGATACTGACTTATCTGGAGCGGTACTTAGGACTTTAAGAAAAATAACTCCGGCAAATTGTTAGAACAATAATTACCCTCGCGTCACGCGTTACGCTTTACGCATCACGATATAAATTATAACTATGATGTAATTATTTTCAGACAGTTCCTTAGCCGTTGAAAGCAATTTTTCCTCCTGAACCGCTGATAAGATATCCCATAGATTGTGTTTTCATCTTTGCAAAGATTTCAGGAAGTTCTCCCTTTGTCTTTTCTGCCACCTGAATTGCTTCCATTGCATCAAGGACTCCTGCACCCTGGGAAATCTTCGGTTTGCTCATATCATCTGCAGTTTTTGTAAGAATATCTTTAACCTGAGACGGAGAAAGTTGCGGATTTATTTCAAGCATATCTGCTACTATGCCTGCCGTGAGTGGTGTTGCCATGGAAGTGCCCTGCATACTGATATAATTATCATCTATACTGTTAATGTTAAGTTTTGAAAAGGTTTTATTCCAGAATTTCCTCAGTTCACCGTCTGACTTACCTGTAACCAGTTCCGGGTTCATTCCGAAATTTTCATAGAGAACAGGTGGTAGAATTCTCAATTTATCATCAGGTAATTGTTTTATATAATTTATGGCTGTTGCCTGTTTGGCGATTTCACTTCCCGGTACATTGAGTGATATAATATTTGTTCCGGGAGCTACCAGATCCGGCTTTAAAAGACCGTCTTCTGTGCCTCTGCTTGAAAATGATGCTATGTCATCATCATCTTTTTGAGGTGTATTTTTATCATCTACGGCTCCTATTGTAATAGCATAGGGGCTGTTTCCCGGTGCTGCTGCAATTGTTCCTTCTACAGGTCCTTCATTCCCTGCGGCAGCTACTACGACTATACCTGCGTCTGACGCCCTTTTTACAGCCTGATTTATTGCATTGCACTGATCCCTGGTAACAGGAACACCTACAGACATATTTATTATTCTTATATTATATTGATCTCTGTTTTGAATTACCCAGTCTATTCCCTCAACTATATCGGAGACCTTTGCACCACCGTCGGAATTTAATACCTTTATCCCTACAAGATTTGCTTCAGGAGCAGTGCCCTTATATTTACCTCCGGAGACCATCCCTGTTCCTGCCGCATCACCTGCTACATGGGTTCCATGACCGTTATCATCATAGGGAGTTTCCCTGTCATTTACAAAATCTTTGAAGGCAATTATTTTATCTTTAATATCGGGATGAGGGTATATACCTGTATCCAGAATGGCAATAGCAATACCTTTTCCTGTAGTTTTAAGCTCATTGATTTTTGTTGTGGCATTGAGCTCAAAAGGTATATCCTTCCTTTCATTTTTCAGCTCTTTTTCTTCCGGCTCTACTCCGTTGTCATGTGCAGGCTCGAAATATGAAGGGAGTATATACTGTGTTTCATTTGAAGTTACATTATAGCCTTCATTTTTTAACTTCTCAGCCGTTTCCCTGCTAACTCTTGCAATGACTTCTCCTCCTCCAAGAGTTCTATCGACTTTAATGTTTCTCATGGAGACTTTCTCTGAGGTGAATGCGCCGGGAGCAAGAAGAAGGTCGCCCTGAACGGGATTTCTTGCTGATATTATAACAGGTATTAATTCTTCTTCTGTTCCTTTAGTGGAAATACAGGTTAAATCTACATTGTCACTTATGTTTTTATCACCTGTTTTTTCAGTGTTCCCTCTTCTGTCTGAAGGACTTACTTCTTCTTTTGGAAGAGCACAGAGAAATCTGCTGTTATTTCGGAGTTTTGTCAGATATTCCCTTGGTCTGGAAATATGGCTGGATATTTCATTCATATATATTCACCTGCAATTATTTATATAAATCGTGACGCGTCACGCGTGACGCGAGGAAAGAGATTTTAATTCTTTAATAAACTATCAGATTAGTTAATTATACCATAATACTATCATATTTCTTAGAGAAAATTGTTAACATTTTGTTAATAAAAAAACATGTCTTCAATGATTTTCATATTATTCTGAAAGGGTAAATTTATTATGAAACATAAATTTTTCCAGAGGAAATCTTTCAGGTCTTTTCTTTTCATGCTCTATCTGTTTTTCATTAAGGTCAGGACTTATTTCCTCTGAATAGGTACCTACTGCTATAAGGGCTATAAGTGTCATATCAGAAGGAATATGAAGGATTTCTTTTGCTTTATCTTCATCAAAGCCTGCCATGGGATGTGCCACAAGACCCAGTTCTGTGGCTCTTAAAATGAGAAAAGCTGTGGCCATGCCTGTATCGAAAGAATAATATTCCCTTCCTTTTACAATACAGTCGAGTTCTTTTTTACTGAATACTGCAATAATAAGGGATGCCGCTTTTGCCCAGCTATTTGCCTTCGGCAGGGAATTATGCAGTTCTGCAAGTGCTTCATTACCGTATACAAAAACATATCTCCATGGCTGGTTGTTGTAACATGAAGGGGCAAGACCGGCACATTGGGAAAGATCCTTTATTAAGTCTTCCGTTACTTCCAGCGGTTTTAATGATCTGTAAGCTCTTCTTTTATTTATTATGTCTTTTAACATATGGTGCACTTCCTTTCAATAGCAATCCAGACACTGGTATCAACAAAGATCATTTATTTTATCTACTGATTAAATTCTAATGGTTAAAGAGCAGGAAGTCAACTATAAATATGCCAAGGGGCTGTCAAGGGATTGCGTTTTTTACGACAGGTAAATTCACCTTTACTGAAAATTATAGTTAATG